>JBDSGY010000186.1:0-3643 GCA_039918755.1 Steroidobacteraceae bacterium | reverse complement strand
CGAAGCTTTCGCGGGCGCTGCACAGGCACGTGCCGCAGCCCATGCCGATCTCCAGTGCTTCCTGCAGTGCAGTGAAACTGTGGCAGCCCTCGGACACCGCTTTGGCGATGTCCCTCTCTGATACGTTCTGACAGATACAGATGATCATGGGTACGAATACTAATGCGAATAGTTCTTGTTAGCAATAGATGCACGTAGTACCCATTTGCGTGACCTGAACTGGTAGCGTGCGCACCAATTCCCCTCCTCTCATGCGACAGGATTCCCATGCAAGGCGACAGCCAAGTCATCGCTTACCTGAATGGTCAGTTGAAACTCGAACTCACTGCCATCAACCAGTATTTCCTGCACGCCCGGATGCTGAGGAACTGGGGGCTGCTGCGGATGGCCAAGCATGAATACGACGAATCCATCGAGGAAATGAAGCACGCCGACCTGCTGATCGAGCGCGTGTTGACCATCGGGGGCCTGCCCAACCTGCAGGATCTCGGCAAGCTGCTGATCGGGGAGACTGCGGTGGAGACCATGAGCTGCGACCTCCGCGCCGAGCAGGCAGGCCACACGCACTTGAAGGAAGCCATCGCTTACTGCGAGAGCGTGCGCGATTACGTCAGCCGGGAACTGTTTGGGCACATCCTCAAGGATACCGAGGAGCACATCGATTATCTGGAGACGCAGCTGGAACTGGTTGGAAAGCTCGGCGAACAGAACTATCTGCAGTCGCAGATGATCAGCTGATGCCCCATATACTGAGGCATCGCCGCATTCGCGTGAGCGTAGCGGCCTGCTAGGATCCCGTCCTCGCGGCCAGCGGAGTTGTTGCGGATGTTCAGAAAAGTTGGCCGGGCGCTGTGGATGACCTCGAGTCTCGCGTGCAGCGCCGTCGTTTCACTGCCCTTGCTGGTCAGACGCTATGTGCTGCGCAGACCGGTAGTGGGCTCGATCCCGTTCGAGATGCGCCTGCACGAACGATACTGGGAGCGGCGACTGCGCGCCGACACTGGCGGCTGGGCCCCTGCCACCGTCAATGACGGAAAGCTTTACGAAGGCACTCCCTATCTGCTGCTGTTCACGATCATGATGCAGCTGGACCTCGGACCGGAGGACAGATTCGTCGATCTGGGCTGCGGCAAGGGCCGCGTCGTCGCCATGGCTGCCCTGAGCAATGCGGGCTCCGTGGCCGGGGTCGAACAGGACGAGACTTTCCTGGCGGTGGCCCGTGAGAATATTGCGCGGCTTCCCGGGGCGGGAGGTCGGATTCAGCTGGTGCATGGACTGGCCCAGCAATTCGATTTCGACGCCGTGACCGTGGTGTTCATGTTCAATCCCTTCGGCGAACGCACTGTCGCTCAAGTCCTGGATTTGCTCGGCGAGAGTCTGCGGCGCAGCCCACGGCGCCTGCGGATTGTCTACGCCAATCCGGTGCACGAAGCGGTACTGCAGGCGACCGCGTGGCTGGAGAACACCACCACCTGGCCGAGCGACGCATATCCGGACCATACGTTTCTACCGGCCAACCCGCGAATGGTGTCGTTCTGGGAAGCACGACCGGAACGGCTGGATTCCTGACGACGACCTTGCGTGGGCAAGCGGGCCGTATCAGGTGAGGATCAGTGGCACCCGCTGACTTACGCCGCACAGCAGCTCGTAGCTGATCGTTCCGGCATGCGCGGCAATTTCCTCAACCGGCAACTCCGGCCCCCACAGGACAGCGCGGTCGCCCACTTCGACACCCGGTATCGCTGAAACATCCACCGCGATCATGTCCATCGACACCCGACCAACCAGCGCGGCACGCCGGCCGCGCAGGATCACGGGCGTACCGTTCGGCAGTGCGCGTGGCAGTCCATCGCCATAACCACCCGCAATGATCGCCACGCTTGCGTCGCGCGCGGCCCGCCAGGTGCCGCCGTAGCCAACGGTTTCACCCGCAGGGACTTGACGTACCGCGATGACGGTGGAAACAAGGCGCATCGCAGGCGTGAGTCCCAGTGTGCTGCCGATCTGTTCGGTGAATGGCGAGACACCGTAGAGCGCCAGACCGGGGCGGACCCAATCAGCCCGGGCGTCAGGAACGGCGAATAATGCGGCAGAATTTGCAAGGCTGCGAACCGCGCTGCGACCACGTCCGAGCTCCGCAAACAAGGTCAGCTGCCTGGCGGTGACCGGGCCCGTCTCATCGGCCGACGAGAAATGCGTCAGTAGCCGGACCTCGCCCAGCCGCGCGCCCATGGAATCAAGCCGCGCCAGCGCGCCAGCCACCTGCGCTGCCCGAAAGCCAAGCCGGTTCATGCCGGTATCGATCTTCAGCCACACCACGAACCGATGGCCGGACCATCCCTCAAGCAGGTCGAGCTGTTCCTGCTCGTGCACCACGATTTCCAGGTGTTGGCGCGCTGCCTCGTCCAGCTGCTCGGCATTGAACACGCCCTCGAGCAGCACTATCGGCTTGCAGATACTGGCTGCGCGCAGCGCCAGAGCCTCGTCCAGACGGGCCACCGCAAATGCGTCGGCGTCCTCCAGGCACAACGCCGTGGGGACAAGCCCGTGGCCATATGCGTTGGCCTTGACCACAGCCATCACCCGGCTGCGCGGCGCGACTTCGCGGATACGCGCCAGATTGCCGCGCAACGCACTGCCGCTGACTTCGGCGCGAATCAGAGGCTTCAGCGCGCCGTCCACGCCTTCATCTCAGCACGCCTGCGGCATACGCCTCGGGCATGAAGTTCTGGAACCGCGTGTACTTGCCCTGGAATGTCAGCGTGAAGTGGCCAGGCTCGCCGTTGCGATGCTTTGCAAGATCGATATCGGCCTCGCCCTTGCGCGTCGTGTCCTTGTTGTAGACCTCGTCCCGATAGATGAACAGGATCATGTCTGCGTCCTGCTCGATGGCGCCTGACTCCCGCAGGTCCGACATCACCGGCTTCTTGCTTTCGCGCTGCTCGACGCTGCGATTGAGCTGCGAAAGCGCAATCACGGGCACGTTCAGTTCCTTGGCCAGTGCCTTCAGACCGCGCGAGATCTCGGAGATTTCGGTGGCGCGATTCTCCTTGTTGCCGGCCACCTGCATCAGCTGCAGATAGTCCACGACGACGATATCGAGCCCGTGCTCGCGCTTGACGCGACGTGCCCGCGCGCGAATCTCGGTAGGCGTAAGGCCCGGGGACTCATCGATGAAGATGCGCGCTTCCGCCAGCTGGCTGGTGGCGCTGGTGATGCGCACCCAGTCCTGGTCATTGATGCGGCCGCTGCGGATGTCATGCAGTGGCACGCCGCCGATGGAAGACAGCATGCGTGTCATCAGCTGCTCGGACGGCATTTCCATGCTGAAGATGAGCGCCGAACCTTTCACGTTGGGAGCCATTGCCACATTCTCGGCCATGTTGATGGCAAAGGTGGTCTTGCCCATCGACGGACGCCCGGCAACGATGACCAGGTCGCCGCCGCGCAGCCCCCCCGTAAGCCGGTCGTAATCCGTGAAGCCGGTAGGCACGCCTCGCAACTTGTCGGGATTGCTGTGCCAGTCGTCGATCTTGTCGATCAGCGCCGGCAACATGCTGCGCACAGCCTGCGCGCCCTCCGTGCGGCCGGCACCGCGCTCCGCGATGGCGAACACCCTCTGCTCGGCAAGATTGACCAGATC
>JBDSGY010000185.1:0-3099 GCA_039918755.1 Steroidobacteraceae bacterium | reverse complement strand
CGTTCAGTTCAGATCGCGATCAGGTACTGCTCGAAGATATAAACGCAGCAATCGACGAGCTGCAGTGGCCGGAATTTTCTGCGCGCAGCCCTGGTCGTCGCGCAGCAAATGCATCGCAGGACGGAAGTTCTAGTGGCAGTTACGACGCCGACGCCAGCAGCATCCGCAAAGGTCCCGACCTATACGTCGGCCCGGCAGACACCGATTCGCATCCACTGTTGCCTGAACAGGCGCTTGCCAAGCTGGTAGTTGTCACAGAAGGCAGAACTGTCGGGGAATTGAAGTTGCGCGTCGGACGCAGGGTGGTAGGACGCACTCCCGACAACGATCTGCAGATCGACAGCCGTTTCGTCAGCCGGCATCACTGCCAGATCGTCACCAAGGTGAACGCCTGCATCGTGGAAGACCTGAACAGCACCAATGGCATCGTGGTGAAGTCCAAGCGCGTGCGGCGGCACAACTTGAACGATGGCGATGTCATTACCATTGGCAAGCACGACCTGATCTATGTGGACGAGCGCAGCGGCCAGCGCAGCGGCCAGACGGGCCTGCATCCCAGCAGCGATGTGGAAGCGGATGCCGAGCCGGATGACTCAGGCCACGACGACACTCACGTCAACTGACGGAAATCGCTCAGCGTCTGCAATGCCGCCCGGCGCAGGAAGCCATGGTCCGACGCGACGATGAACGCCGACACGCCAAGCGTGCGCAGCCAGGCCACATCCGGTGAATCGATCCGGTCGACATGGGCGCACAGCGCCTTGCCGGCGGCACGGCCAGCGGCCGCGATCTTCCCGGTAGCCCGCACTACTTCCGGGGCGGAGGGCCGGTCCACGCCCAGCGCAATGCTCAGGTCGCCGCGACCGATGAAGAACGCGTCGAGTCCTGCCACCGCGCCGATCTCGTCCAGCACATCGAGCGCGGCGAGATCTTCGACCATGGCAATGACGGCAGTCTGCGCATCGCAGGCGGCGACATGCTCCTGGAATCCGGCCGCACCATAGCGCCCGGCGCGGGATGAGTTGGTGAAGCCGCGGCGACCACCGGCGTAGCGGGCCTCGGCCGCAATGCCGCGCGCGATCACCGCGCTGCTGACATGTGGCACCAGCACACCCTGCGCGCCGCAATCCAGCGGTGGCAGAATGTCGCGCGCCTCGCCGGCCGCCACGCGCACCAGCACCGCTACGCCTGCTGCACGGCCGGCCAGGATGAGCGCGTCCAGCGTAACGCGGTCAAACGGCGCATGTTCCTGGTCGACGACCACAAAGTCGAACCCCAGCGAGCCGATGATTTCCACCGGGTGCGTGACCGGCGTCTTGATGAAGGTGCCGAGCAGCAATGCGCCCGCGCGCAGGCGCTGGCGGAATTGCGCCGGATCGGCAACGGTGACTGCGCTCTTCATTCCTTCCTCAGCTGAAATAGAGCCTGAGGGCCGTGTCCGAGATCTGCCGACGCGCCATGGGCGAAGGCACCCATTCCTGGAAGCTGTCCAGCGCGTCGCGATACGTCAGGCTGGATTCGTGGCCGACGAAAGGGCAGTCGCTGCCCCACAGCAGTCGCTCGGGACCGGCGTTCTGCAGCAGGCGCTGGGCCGTCTTCCTGGCCAGATCCATCGCCACCGGGTCAGGCGTCCCCGAGCCCTGGTTCTGCCACGTCAGACGGAATCCGGCGGACAGCTTCACCCAGGTCCGGCCCTTGTCGACCGAGCGCAGCAATGCCTGGAACCCCTCGCCTGCCAGGCCTTCAGCCGGATCCGGGTGCCCGAAATGATCGAGCACGATGCGCACACCACTGGCTTCCAGCTTCGGCAGGATGGCCGGGAGCTGTGGCCCTTCCACGGCCACATGCACATGCCAGTTGAGGTCGGCCACGCGCCGCAGCAGCAGCCGGTATGCTTCGCTCCCCAGGTCCGGCAACTCCGTGCGGCGCGACAGCTGCAGCCGCACGCCTACCACGCCGTCGGCCTTCATGCGCTCGAGCGTGTAGCGATCGGTGGCGGGATCGATGTTGACCGTGCCACGCAGTCGCGGCTGGCGCCGCAGCTGCTCGATCATGTAGTCGTTGTAACTGCCGAAGATGCTGATGCCCGCGAGCACGCCGAAATGCACGCCATGCGCATCGAGCACACGCAGGTAGTCTTCAGCGGTAAACGCGTAGCCAGGCTTCATCCACGCAGAGTCGGCCGTCGGCATTTCCGGGGTGAAGATATGCGCATGCGCGTCCACCACCGGCGGATCGGTCATCGCCGTGCTCACGGGCTGACGGAATCCGGCATCGGATATTCGTCCGCGTTCAGCACCCACCCGGCCTGCTTCGAGAAGTCGACCCGAGGCGGAGAGAAGATGTCGACCAGCTGGTTGCCATCGGTCTGCGTCGCCGCCGATGTATGGATCGCCGGCGGCGGAATCACGGCGATGGAAGGCGCCGGGCAATGCTCGTGATCGTCATTGCGCCAGTGCTGCTGGTTCGCCGTCCAGGGCCACCGGATGTGATGCGTGAAGGCGCCCTGTATGGCGAGCGAGCATTGTTCGAAGTCATCATGATGATGCGGCGAGAGCCTCGCGGTATCGCGCGGGCCGGGTTCGAACGGCAGCATGTTGATCATCATCGTGGTGCAACGGAAGATGCGGCCGAAACGACCGGGCCTCGCCGGCACATCGAGGCTGTAATGACGGATGCGATAGCCGCCCGGCGGCGGTGGCCATTCCTGGAACGGCGGAATGTTCGGATGCTGGTAGCCATAGGCCGAGGCATTTGAAGCCAGCCGCGCGGCATCGCCATTGCGCGTGGAGATCACGCGAAGCAGCAGACCCTTCTGGCGCATCGTCACGACGCTTGCGCCCGGTGGCACGATGGCAATCGAGAAACCGGGCACCTCGACCCGTTCCGCACCGGCCTCGATGACAGCGCCGGCACCCGCCGCGGCCAGGACCAGCATGTATTCATCGACCTGGCCCTGGCGCGCGAACTGCGCACCCGGCTCGCATTCCGCGTAGCTCACGACCATGTTCTGGCCGCGTCCATACCAGGTGCGCGCCAGTGTCGACTGTTCGCAGGGTGCGTGGTCGTGGAACTTCACATACTCGGCCGCCGCGAATC
>JBDSGY010000184.1:0-4289 GCA_039918755.1 Steroidobacteraceae bacterium | reverse complement strand
CGTAGTGCTCGAGCTCGTAAACGGCATTGGGCGCCTCGCGGCACATAAACTCGATAGCGTCTTGGTCTCCGAGCCAGTCGGAACCCTTGACGGTGTCGTACATGTGCCATCGCCAGTCGTCCTCACCCATGTTGGCGAGCGAGGCACTGATGCCACCCTGCGCCGCCACGGTATGGCTGCGCGTCGGAAACACCTTGGTGATGCAGGCAGTGGTCAGACCGGCTTCGGCGAGGCCGAGCGTGGCGCGCAGTCCGGCGCCACCCGCACCGATCACGATGACATCGTATGTATGGTCGATAAACTCGTAGGCCATTGCACTCAACCTTTGAACGCGACGCTGAGCACGGCAAAAACACCGGCGGCGCCCGCCACGACATGCGCGAAAGCGCTCACCAGCAGGGTCAGCGGCTTGGCCACCTTGCCATGCACATAGTCTTCAACAACCACCTGCACGCCGGCTTGCGAATGCCACGCGATGCAGCCCACCAGCAGGCTCATCCACAGGGCCTGCCAGGGTGAAGACAACCAGCCAATGAGCGTGTCGAACTGGTAATCCGGCAGGCGCAACAGGGAATAAAGGAACCACAGCGTCAACGGCACCAGTGCCAGCGCACTGATGCGCTGCGAGCGCCAGTGATGCGCTCCTTCATGTGCCGAGCCGCGGCCAAGGAACTTCGACAGGGCACCGGCGGCTTCGCTCATGGATACACCTTGCTGAAGAGCCCATACAGCAGCAGGAGAGACAGCAGCACCACGAGCACCACCACGATCGCTGCGCTGCGCCGTGCCTGCGGGCGCTCGAGTCCCATGCCCGCATCCCAGAACAGATGCCGGATGCCGTTGCAGAAATGCAGTACGAAGGCGATCACCCACAGCGCGATCAGCACGGCGAACAGCCAGCTGCCGGCGAACTGCTGGAAACGCGCGTAGGAGTCCGGGCCGCCAGCCAGCGCCATCAGCCATATGGCCAGCACGATCAGGCCAGCCGCCAGCGCCAGACCGGTGATCCGGTGCAGGATGGACAGCGCCATCGTGTACGCAAAGCGGTAGATGAAAAGATGGGGAGAAAGCGGTCGGTGCGCCATGGGTAGTTCCGCTAGAAATCGATGCAGCGCCCGCGGCGCTCCCAGTCGCCGTAGCGAGTGGGTTCAGGTCCGGTGGGACCACCAGTTTCGGCCGGCGCAGGCGCAATAGCCCCCTTCCCGCCTTCCGCCGGGGCGGGGGAGTCCACCGCGCCCGCACTTTCTTCCAATGGCTGCATAAGCACGTATTCTGCCAGAATTCGCTGCCGGCGGCTGCAACGCCCCCTGCCCCCCAATCCGCGGCACACTGCATTCATGCCCGACCTGTTACTGACAAGACTGGACTACCTGACCGTGCTCGATGCGCGGGGCGCGGATGTGCTCACGTTCCTGCAGGGTCAGGTGTCGAACGACATGGCCTTGCTGCCGGGCCGTGGCAGCCTGCTCGCGGCGCTGAACAATCCGCAGGGCCGGGTCATCGCCGTCCTGCGGCTGCTGCACCTTGCGCAGGATCATGTCCTCATCGTCCTGCCGGTCGAGCTCGCGGAGCCGGTGCGGCAGCTGCTGGCAAAGTATGTACTGCGCGCCAAGGTCAGGATTGCCGAGGCCGGCACGACCTGGCGCGTGTACGGCATCACCGGACCGGATGCAGCAATGGCCGCCAGCACCCGGCTGCACATGCCGGTGGACGCCACGGGCTGGCGGCAGCTCGTTGTCGCACCGCGCGTCGAACCGCTTCCCGAAGGCCACCCGGCGGGGGCAGCGACGTGGCGGCTGGCCGACATCGAAGCGGGTCTGCCTGAAGTGCTCGCGGCCACCTCCGGCACCTTCGTAGCGCAGATGCTGAACCTCGATCTGGTCGAAGGCATTTCGTTGACCAAGGGCTGCTACACCGGACAGGAAGTGGTGGCGCGCGCGCATTATCGCGGTCAGGTGAAGCGGCGCGCCCAGCGGTTCTACACCGCGTCCGCTGATGCACTCACGCCCGGTGAGCGGGTGCGGCTGGCCGACGGACGCACGGCGCAGATCATCCTGTCCGCGCCCGATGAAGCCGGTGGCCAGCAATTCCTCGCCGTCACGCAGCTTGCGGCACAGGCTGCTGCAGACGAGGCGGCAGAACCGGGCAACACGGCAGCGCAGACCCTCGACTGCACGCCATTGCCACTGCCGTATCCCCTGCCGCAGCAGGCCCCGCCCCGGTCTTAAAGATCCACGCGCTCGATGTGCAATGGATCGATGGCGCTGCCGAGGAACGTCGGCCCCACACGGGCAAAGCGCTCTTCACCATCCGTGATCAGGAATTGCGCCGAACCGGCGCCGTGGGTTGACGCAAGGCCCGCAGCGGCAAGCAGTTCAGCCAGGGCGGTCGCAGTGGTGACCGCAGAATCGACGATGCGCACGCCGTCGCCGGCTACCTGGCGGATCGCGTCGATCATGGGCGGGAAATGCGTGCATCCGAGCACCAGCACATCCGGGGACTCGGATTGCTGCGCGAACAAGGTGGCGAGATAGCGCTGCGCCACGGCCACCGCAACCTCGCCGTCGATCCATCCTTCCTCGGCCAGCGCAACGAACAGTGTTGCCGGGACAGCGGTGACCACTGCATCCGGCAGCCGTTGCAGGATGGCGCGCTGGTAGGCGCCGCCGCGCACGGTACCTTCCGTCGCAAGCACGGCGATGCGCCCCGTCCGCGTGGCAGCCACTGCTGCTGCGGCGCCAGGTTCGATCACACCGATCACGGGCAGCCCGGGATGCGCTGCGGCCAGCGCTGGCAGCGCTGCGGCAGATGCCGTGTTGCAGGCAATCACTACCGCCTTCACGCCCCTGCGCTGGAGCTCCGCCACTGCCTGCAGCGCATAGCGTTCGACCGTCGCGGCCGTCTTGGTGCCGTAGGGAAGCCGGGCGGTATCGCCGAGGTAGAGATAGCGTTCATCCGGCAGACGCTGCCGCAGCGCTTTCAGCACCGTCAATCCGCCGATGCCCGAATCGAAAACACCGATGGGCCGCTCGCGGATCACGTGGCTTCGGGGCGGACCTGCGGGAACAGCAGCACGTCGCGAATGGCCGCCTGGTCGGTGAGGAACATGACGAGCCGGTCGACGCCGATGCCAAGACCGGCGGTGGGCGGCATGCCGTACTCCAGCGCGCGGATGTAGTCCGCGTCGTAGAACATGGCTTCGTCGTCACCGGCATCCTTGCGCTCGACCTGCGCCAGGAAACGCGCCGCCTGGTCCTCCGGATCGTTCAGCTCCGAAAAGCCATTGGCCAGCTCGCGTCCGGACATGAAGAATTCGAAGCGGTCGGTAAGGAACGGATCCGCATCATTGGCCCGCGACAGCGGCGACACCTCGGCCGGATAGCCGTAGATGAAGGTGGGATCCAGCAGCGTCTGCTCGACCGTGTTGTCGAAGATGTGCACCTGCAGCTTGCCGGCGCCGTCGGACTTGTCGAAACGCGCCCCGATCCGGGTGCACCACTCCCGCAGGTAGGGCACATCCCGCAGACGCGTGGCATCGATGCCGGGATTGTTTTCGACGATCGAGTCCTGCATGGTCACGCGGCGAAACGGCGTGGCCAGGTTGTAGTCGCGTCCCTGGTAGTTGAACTGGCGCACGCCTGGCTTCACCACATCGACCAGTGCGGTGACGAGTTCTTCGGTCAGGTCCATGAGGTCGCGGTAGTCGGCGTAGGCCCAGTACAGTTCCATCATCGTGAACTCTGGATTGTGCCGCGTGGACAAGCCTTCATTGCGGAAATTGCGGTTGATCTCGTAGACCTTCTCGAAGCCACCGACCACCAGGCGCTTCAGGTAGAGCTCCGGTGCGATGCGCAGGTACATCTGCATGTCGAGTGCATTGTGGTGCGTGACGAATGGTCGTGCCGCGGCGCCACCGGGGATCGGCTGCATCATCGGCGTTTCGACTTCCATGAAGCCGCGGCCATCGAGCTCGGTGCGCAAGGCGCGAACGAGCTGCGTGCGCGCCACGAACACCGCGCGCGAGTCCTCATTCACGATCAGGTCGACATAGCGCTGGCGATAACGCGTATCGGTGTCGGCGAGTCCATGCCATTTGTCCGGCAGCGGGCGCAGCGACTTCGCGAGCAACCGCAGTGAAGTGGTCTTCACCGACAGTTCGCCAGTGCGCGTGCGGAACAGCGTTCCCGTGGCGCCGAGCGTGTCGCCCACATCCCAGCCTTTGAACTGGTCGTAGACATCCGGCAGCGAGGTGGCTTGCAGGAACAGCTGGATCCGGCCCGACGGATCGG
>JBDSGY010000183.1:0-7293 GCA_039918755.1 Steroidobacteraceae bacterium | reverse complement strand
GCAGCAATTCCGATGGAAATCTCTCTCGAAGACTGATCATTGAATGTAAGAGTGATCGAGACATCGTTGTGACGACCCGCATACAGCCCAAACACAGGGATCGTGCCGGAGTCCCCGGATCCGAAATAGCCGCGGCTCCTGAGCATGTCCATCACATATTTTACTGACACGGCCTTCGAAGCGGCGCCCTCCAAAGGTTTGATCACATACGCGATACGTTTTAGCTTTGAGAGGTCCGCGCCACGCAGGCGCACAAACGAAATGAATGGCGTGACGCCGGGGATGCTGTCAGTTGCTACGATATCGCTGGTATCGGCCATTGTCGCTATTGGGGACACCGCCGCAGGATCATGCGAGCCGTCGTTATTGCACGCCGAAAAAAGTATGAGGCATGCGGTAATTGCCAACCGCGAGGAGATTTCTTGAGCTGCAAACGTTCGTTTCACCTTGTCGACTCCAACTTCGGCTCACTAACAGGTTTCCATTTCCAAGCAGCGAACATGTCGCGGTGCTGCCAGATGGCCAAACGTCCAGCGGAATGCGATGTCATATGACTTTGCAGTTGCTACGTATTTGCAGTTCGCGCATGGAACTCATACACGCATTCATACACCGCTTTTTCCAACCTAGCGCGTCGCAAGATGATGCTCAACGGCACAACGTGCGCCGCAATCACTACTTGGTTATAAGTCTGAGGTGAAGGCTATTTCACGGGTTGTTTTGTCAACGATTTGCGGACCAGCAATGGGGCTCACCTCAACCGATCGAAATCGTAGTCTGAAAGAAAAGCTTTTATACACTCGAACATTGACCGCCATCATGAACGCCCGCAGGCCGGAGTCCTGCCAAACACGAGCCAGAAGGTAGGGCTCAAGCAGCGCCCGGCGGGCACCGGGCACCGGGCACGATCAGGCCAGTCTCCTTGGCAATCCCGATGATCTTTGTGAGCGGGAGCGCGTCGTTGGGGCTGCTACCAGCGGGTCAGCGCTTCCCCGCCGATGTAGACACCAGCATTCAGCCTGATCTTGGGCTAGTAGTGCGTGCAGCAGCGTGGGCCACACGCAGATCTCGATCAGGCGGCGATCCCCTCGGACAGTCAGTTCGGACTTAATGAACTGGTCATTTTCGCGCGAGAATCTTTGGCCTGTTGCAGCGCGAGGTCCGTGCTTGTCAGCATCGCATCCACGTTCGCGCCCGAACCTGTCCGTGGCGATCATGAATCAGCGGGGCCGAATCCTCGATGGCGCATTCCTCGCCGTCACCGCTGATCAGGACGCAGTCGGGTGTCAGCGCAACAGTGCGGCTTTCCGCCATGGCCAGCCACATGGAATCCGGCGCCCCGGCGCTCGTTGGGGAACGAGCTGCGTGATCAGCCGTCGCCAAGCAGTCCGAATGCTTCGGACGCCCGTCAGCCTGTCAACCGATCAGCCACGACCTTGAGGTAGGCGACTTGGCCGGCCCAGCTGATAGTCCTGCGACCCCGCGTTGCGCCGCCAGCGGCTCCATTTCTTGGGCGGCGAAATTCATGAAGACAAAAAGTGGAGCCTGTGGGGCCACCTGCAACGGCCGATCGAAGGTTTTAATAACGGTACTCTCCGAATTGTTCATGCCTGCCAGGACGGCGGCAACTGGTCTGCGCGTGCACGTGTCGACAATGCGGGGGATTGGCGAACGTGCCCGGATTAGGCAAGTGCGAACCTGCAGGTCTGTTCGCTATGGCACCTTCGAGCGCTGCAGGGCCCTGACCTGTGAGCTGGCCGTGACCCGATCCCGTGAAGAGATGGCGTCCCCAAGGGGATTCGAACCCCTGTCGCCGCCGTGAAAGGGCAGTGTCCTGGGCCTCTAGACGATGGGGACGTGCTGGAGGGGCGCGCATTCTAAACGGAAGCGCGCCCGGTTTCCTACCGCTATTTATCGCCAGCCGCACCAGCGGTGGCGGCGCCGGCGGTGCCGCGATTCTGGCTGGGCAACGTGCCCTTGAATTCCTGCGGCTCGCGCCCTGTCTTTGCCAGGATCAGATCCCGCAGGATCTTCACGGTTTCTTTCCGCGGCGCGCTTTCCGGCTCGAGGAAGCCACGGGCGTTGCGCCCGGCAGCGTGGTCGATCGGACGCAGGCCGGTGCCGTCTGCAAACTCCGGGTCTGCGCCCCTGGCCACGAGCAGCTTCACCGTGTCGTTCCAACCGTGCGCGGCAGCCGCATGCAGCGCTGTAGCGCGCGAACGGGGGACGAACTCGTTGACGTCGGCTCCGGCATCGATGAGCAGTGAGACGCATTCAGCGGCCTGTGCGTCGGTCTTGTAGCGCCCACGGGTGGGATTGGCACCATGGCCCGAACCGGCGGCCGCCATCAGCGCCGTCACGCCGGCTTCGTTGGCCAGCCGCAAATCGGCCTTGTATTTCAGCAGCAGCCTGACCGCCTCGACATCGCCGCCCTTGGCAGCGCGCAGCAGCGGCGTCGCGCCAGTGGACAGCACCTGGTCACCACCACGATCGAAGACATAATTGCGATACGGCGGCCGCAACTTCAGCTGGATGTTCGGATTCGCGCCTGCGGCCAGCAATAGTGCCGCCACCTGCAGTCCCGTCGTGAAGTCTTCACTGGGCAGATCGGGCCTGCCACCTTTTGGCAAGGTATTCATGTCGATGGCCACGTACAGCGGCGTCTGGCCATACAGGTCCCAGCGATCCACGTCCGCTCCAGCCTTGATCAGGAATGCAGCGAAGTCGAAGCGCAGGTTCATCAGGGCCATCACCAGCGGCGTGGTCTGGTCCGGATCCATGCGATTGATATCCGCGCCGCCAGCCAGCAACTCGCGCGCGCACTCGATGCAGCCCTCGCGCGCCGCATACAGCAGCGGCGTGAAGCCACCACGGTTCATGCCCTTGGGCCGCGGCTCGGAGGTCACGCGCCGCTGCCATTCGCGGATCATGCCGCGCGCGTTCACGTCGGCGCCCGCCTTCACCAGCAGCTTGATCATTGCGGCCTGACCCTGGGCTGAAGCCCACATCACGGCCGACTGGCCCGCCCACTTCTCCTTCGCATTCACGTCGGCGCCGGCCTTGAGCAGCAGCTTCGCGGCGTCCAGCTTGCCGGCACGCGCCACCACCATCAGGGCGGTCTGACCTTCGGGATTCGGGGATTCCACATCTGCGCCGGCCTTCAGCAACAGGTGGATGGCCTCCGCATTCCCGGTCGTGGCGGCTTCGGCCAGCGGCGTGGTGCCGAAATCGTTGTGGGCGTTCGGATCGGCCTTGGCCTTGAGCAGCGTGGCGATCAGCCGCGCATCCGCAAAATGGGAGGCGTAGTGCAGCGGCGTGGTGCCATCAGGTTCACGTGCCTTCGCGTCGGCGCCCTGGGTCAGCGCATACAAGGCCGTTTCCGGGTCCTGCGCCTTCAACGCTTCGAACAGCTGGCGATTCGCGTCTTCCTGGCCGGCCGCCAGCGCAAGCACCGGCAGCGCCAGTGCCAGCCACGACAGTTTGCGCATGCGCTTCACACCTCCGCGAAGGTGCCGGTGCTGTCGCCGACCTTTTCGACCGGCACACCGGCGCGATCCAGCAGTGTCAGGAGCAGGTTGGCATGCGGCGTGTTCTGCGGATACTTCAGGTGCTGCCCACCCTTGATCCTGCCGTATCCCTTGCCGAATACCACTGAAGGCAGCGGGTCGTTGTTGTGCCGGTCGCTGTTCGACATGTTGCTGCCGAACAGGATGATGGAATGATCAAGCAGTGAGCCATCGCCATCGGGCGTGGCCGCCAGCTTGTCGAGGAAGCCGCTGAACATCTTCGTATGGAAGTTCTGCACCTTGACCAGCTTCTCGATCTTCGCCGGATTTTCCTGATGGTGTGAAAGCGGATGGAAGGCATCTGAAACGCCCAGGTTGTTGTAGGTGCGCATGCTGACCTCGCGCGCCATCATGAATGTCGCGACGCGCGTGAGATTCGCCTGGTACGCCAGCGCAATCATGTCGAACTGCAGCTTCAGGTGGTCTTCGAACGACGCGGGAATGCCCACCGGGGCATCCGGCAGCTGCACGCCACCCATGCCCTCGCTCTTGATCTTCTGGATACGGCGCTCGATCTCGCGCACCGAATCCAGATAGTCAGCGACGGCTGCCTGATCGCTGGCGCCCAGGCGCTTCTGCAGCGCCTGCGCGTCGAGGGCCACGGCATCGAGGATGCTGCCGGTTTCGCTGGTGATCGCGTTGCGCTCTTCGGCGGTATCGCCCTGGCCGAACAGGCGATAGAAAACCTTGCGCGGATTGAACTCCATCGGCAGCGGCTGCGTCGGCGAGCGGAAGGCCACGGTGTGGCCGTAGCTGCAGCCGTATGCGGGATCGCACACCGCGCCGCCCTCGGTGGAGAGCTCCAGTGACGGAAAGGCCGTGTCGGCGCCCAGCAGCCGCGCGGCCATCTGATCCACCGTGGTGCCCGCCTTCGGGTCATGACTCACTGCTGGCGCCACGCATCCGAGCCAGGTGCCGGCAATGATGGCGTGCGGCGTATTGCTCTCGCCGCCGCGGTTGCGCAGGCCGCTGACGATGGTCATGGAAGCACGGTGCTTGGCAGCCGGCTCCAGGATCTTCGTCAGGTCGAATTCCTTGCCAGTGGCCGTCGGCGACCAGTGCTGCATCACCGCGCCATGCGGGAAGTACACGAAGCCCATGCGCGGGGTGGGCTTGGCAGCGGTGGCGGACAGTGCCGTCGACGCAGGGATCATCGCATCCAGCAAGGGCAATGCGACCGAGGCGCCAACGCCACGCAGCACGGTGCGACGATTGAGATGTTTCTTCGTGATGAACATGGGCATGTCCTCTACTGGATCACTGCTGCCTGGCGGATCGCCGGCAGGTTGGCTTCGACGGGGATCTGCTTCATGCGGAACGGCGCGCTTTTGACGATTTCCGTCAGCAGCGTCGCGAACCGGTAATCGTCCTTTGCACTCTGCTTCACGATGCCGCGAATGGTTGGCATGTCTTCCCACTCCATCGGCCGCCCCGTGGCATAGATCATCAGCTTCGTGACCAGCGTCTGCACGAACTGGTCAGGATTCTTGATCAGCGCGTTGCGCAGATCGATGGGCCCGTTGACCTTTGAGCCATCCGGCAGCACGCCCGCTGCGTCGATCCGCGTTTCGGCCTGGCGATCCTTCTCGCGCCAGCGCCCGACGCCGTCGAAGTTCTCCAGTGCCAGGCCCATCGGGTCCATCACACCGTGGCAGGAGAAGCAGCTCTTCTGGTGCGCATGCGCTGCCATCTGCTCGCGCATCGACAGGATCTTGCCGCCGGGCTGTATTTCCTTCAGCGCTTCGACGCCCGGGGGCGGCGGCGTGGGTGGAGTGCCGGTGATGTTGTCCAGGATCCATGCGCCGCGCAGCACCGGGGCCGTGCGATTGGGATACGAGGAAACCATCAGCACGCCCGCCTTGCCCAGCAGCCCGTAGCGCACCGGATCCGGCAGTTGCACGCGACGGAAGCCCGAACCCTTCACATCGCGGATGCCGTAGTGCACGGCCAGCCGCTCGTTCAGGAAGCTGTAGTCGGCGGTCATCAGCTCGACCACATTGCGATTGCCACGGAACACCGAGTCGACGAACTGCCGGATCTCCTCGCGGAAATCCTCGCGCAGGTCGCCGTCGATGTCGCGATGCACGGCCGCGTACGGAAAGATGTTCGGATCGGGTTCGATGTCTGCGAGCTTGCCCATGCCCAGCCACTGGAAGGCGAAATCACGGGCCAGCGACTGCGCGCGCGGGTCGGCCAGCATGCGCCGCACCTGCTGCGCGAGCACGGCATCATCGGTGAGCTGGCCAGCAGCAGCCACCTCCAACAGCTCGTCATCGGGCAGGCTGCTCCACATGAAGAACGACAGCCGTGAAGCCAGTTGCAGGTCGTCCAGCGAGAACACCTCGCCCGCGGCCTTGCCTGATGGCGCCGTTTCAGGCCGGTAGAGGAAGTCCGGGCTCGCCAGGATGCGCGTCACCGCACTGCGCACGCCCTCATCGAAGTTCCTGCCCGTGCGTCCGGCCGTATAGGCCTGCAACAGGTTGTCCACTTCACCGGCGCGCAATGGCCGCCGGAAAGCGCGCCGTGCAATGGTTGCCACGATCTTTTCCGCACAGGGCTTTTCTTCCGCGGCCGTCTTGGGATAGCAGGTGAAGATGCGGCTGCGGCTGGCCGTGTTGCTGACGCCATCGGTGCGGAAGGGTCCACGCACCTCGAAGTTGGTGACCTTGAGCACGCGCTCTTCACCGCCACCTGGCACCAGCGACGCCAGCCGCCCGTCCGACTCCGCAAACGTCCGGGCGCGGAAGGTCACCACCACACGCCGCTGACCGGCCTTGGCCTGAAAGCGGACGTTCTTCAGGCGCTTGTTGATCGCATCCACCGGCGGATCGCCCTTCTGGTCGATGGCCTTCTGGTCCTCATCGCCACCGATCTTCACTTCGTAGATCTTCACGCCATCGACCATTGCGATGAGCGTGTTCTCGAACTCCATGCCCTCGACCCACAGCGCCCGCGCCATGTCGTTGATGTTCAGCTCGTATTCGCCGTCAGCGGGAAAGATATGATCGACCGCGAAGCCGCCGCGCGTGCCCAGCGGCAGGCCTTCAACGTGGGTGAGCTGCGGACCGCCGGAAGGATTGGAATACGGCGTGCCAACAGGGCGCGAGCCCGGGTTGCCCACTGCCTGCACGGCCACATTGCGCGCCGCGGCGAGGTATTGATCGAGGAAGGTCGGGGAAACCTGCAGCACCTTCGCCACGTTGTCGAAGCCATCGGACAGATCGTCCTGCGGCAGCAGCGAGGTGGGATCGAATTCAAGATTGAACAGGTAGCGAACGGCATTGGTGTATTCGCGCCGATTCAGCCGGTGAAGAGGTACGTATCCCGGCTTCACATGCTTCGCCGCGGCGTCGTCAATACGGCCTTCCATCCAGCCGACGAACGAATCCAGATCCTCGTTGGGGGGACGCGGCTCACCCGGCGGTGGCATCAGGCGCCCACGCATGCGACGCACTACCTTTTCCCAGGTCTCTGCTTCGGCAGGAATGGCAGCTTCGCTATGGTCGAGCGCATCGAGGGCAAGCTTGCCGGCCCAGTCGGTGGTGTTGTGGCATTCGACGCAGTACTTGTCGACCATTGCCCAGTGCGCCTCGGGGGTGCGCGTTGCGGCTTGCACGGCGACGGTGGCCAGCGCTGCCAGCAATCCCAAAGCGATACGAGTGCCATTGCTGGTCATCTATTCTGCTGCCCCGTTGCCATCCCGCCAGCCGCCGATTCTAGGTTATCG
>JBDSGY010000182.1:0-2774 GCA_039918755.1 Steroidobacteraceae bacterium | reverse complement strand
GGTCTGGCAGCGACAATACGTCGTTGGCTCTTCCATCAGGCAGCGCAGTCCGCCATCCCTACCGGAGGACCACTTCGATGCCTTGATCATCACGGAACAGCACGGCGTACTGAATTCCCTGGCTTGGGAACACACGCCACACCACCTGCGCGCCTGGCACGACTATTACATCGCGCGCAGCCCGGCGGGCCAGACCTGGTTTTTCATGCCGTGGCTGTCGATGGATGATCCCGGCAACCCGGCGCGGTGGGCCTCCTACGAACAGGCGGCAGCGCATGTCTGGCAATGTGCGGTATCGCGAATCAACCGGAACCTGCGTGCCGAGGGCAGGCCCGACCAGATCCGCGTCATTCCCGCAAGTCTTGCCCTGGTCCACCTGACGCAGGCGCTGCAGCAGGAAGGAGGGCCGGCGGTCTTCATTGATGACGTGCACCTGACCCCGATCGCCAAGTTCTACATGGCGCTGGTTACGGCAAGCTTCATGAATGGTGAACTTCCGGCCGATGTGCTGCCCCGCATCCTCGGTGCCACTCCTGAAAGTCTGTCTGCCGCCGACATCCGGATCATGGTGCGGGCGGCGCTGAGCTTCCAGGCGGCGTCCCGCAGTCGAGTCGAGCTGACCGAGTCCGGCTGCAAGCGGTTCCTGTCCGAATCATTCATCGCCGACTACTGGGACTATTACCGCGATGCGATCCTCGCCAAGAAGTCATCCGCGCTGAAGGCACGTTGGAGCGCCTGGCGTATGCAGCAGCAGAGTTCGGTGCTGCTGCTGGAAAAGCTGTGAAGTACTTCCTGGTGGTGCAACTGCCGGCATTCGCGCTGTCGGCAGACCGCTTCGCGGTCGAGAGTGCGTTCGGCGTGCATCTCAGGATGCTGCGGCGCTGTATTGGGGAAGAATACAGCGAGCTCGTCATGATCGCGCCGGGTTACGAGCAAGTGCGTGCGGAAGATCTGGCCAGGCTGGAAATCATCGACGCGGCGGAAAGTGGCATTCGCTTCCTGTCCGCGTACCCCGTTACTACATCGCGCAAGCAATTCCTGCTGCGTGGGTGGCTGCAGACCTGGCGCTGGCTGCGCCATATTTTTCGCGAACCCTGCATCGTGCACGCGGGGATTTCATCGGATCTAGCCCGCCCGCTGATGTTCATGGCAAGCCTGGCTGGCAGGAGCCGGGGACGTAAGGTCATGTTCTTCGTTGATATGGATTTCCGGCAGCACGCATCCCGTCTCTACAAGGCCGGGTTGTGGAGCCGACGCGCCTGGCTCGTCAACCGTTGGGTATACGACCCGTTGATGCGGCTGCAGTTGTGGCTTGCGCCCCGGCTGTTCTCCGTGTGTTGCTACAAAGGTGAGAAACTCGTCCGTGACTACGGGCGGGGTCGCGACAACGTGAAGGCCTTCTTCGATACCGTGCACAGCGGGTCCGATCTTCCTGCCGCACAGGAAGCAGCGCAGCGCAGGCAATGGATGCGGCTGGAACAGGGCAGCTTCAGGGCGGTGTACTTTGGCCGTCTCGCCTTCAACAAGGGTGTCGACCAGATGATCGCCGCGGTGGGCATCGCGCGAAAGGCGGGCCTAGACCTGCAACTGCGGGTGATTGGCAGTGGTGAGCAGCACGAGCAGCTGGTGCGGCAGGTCGAGGCTGCCCAGCTTGGCGACCATGTGGAGTTCGTCGAACCGGTGCCCTATGGCGCGGCGCTGTTCCGGCTGCTGCAGGACTGCCATGTTTCCCTGGCCGCGCCGCTGATGGAAGACACGCCACGCTCGGCGTTCGATTCCCTGGCGCGCGGACTGCCGATCGTCGCCTTCGATCTGGACTATTACGGCGAGCTGGAACAGAAGAGCGGTGCGGTACTGACGACGCCCTGGGGATCTGCAGAAGGTCTCGCCCGAGGCATCGTCCAGCTCGCCCACGATCGCTTGCAATTGGAGGCCATGATGGACCGAGGCATCGAATTTGCCATCGCCAACACGCAGGAGATCTGGTTGATGCGGCGCACTGCCTGGCTGGGCAACGCCGCTCAGTGAGCCCTGCGGGCCCCGACAGGGTACAGTGTGCATCGGTGCACAACGCCTGTTCTCCTGGGGCTGTAACGTGACGTATATCGGAGAACGGCACACTGGGTCGGGACGCCCCGGTTCGCCTCGCGCTTTCTGGAGCATGGATCTTGTTCGACAACCTGCGGGCTGACTTTCGGGCCAATGGATCGCGCTTCGGGTCCCAGGGTTTCTGGGTACTTGCGGTCTATCGTTTTGGGCGCTGGCGCTACACGCTGCCAAGCAGGGCGCTGCGTCTGCCCTTCTCGATGCTGTATCACGTGTTGTTCAAGTTCGTGCAGATCCTCACCGGCGTGGAATTGCCGTGCGAAGTGCGCATTGGGCGCAATTTCACGATCGATCACTTCGGCGGCATCATTGTCAGTGGATACGCCAGCTTCGGCGACGACTGCCGGATACGCACCGGCGTGGTCGTGGGGCTCGCCAGGGTGGATGATCCCTGCGCGCCAACCATCGGCAACAACGTGGACATCGGCACCGGCGCGAAGGTGCTTGGCCGCATCACGATCGGGGACAATGTCCTGATCGGCGCCAATGCGGTGGTGGTGCGTGACGTGCCGCCGAACAGCGTTGTCACCGGTGTCCCTGGGCGGGTAAGGCCTCGCAGCGGCTAGGGCGACGATTTCTCCTGCAGCAGTAAGGATCAGGCTGCCCCGACTTCGCAGATCGAGTCCAATCGCTGTGAAACAGCCTCCAGTTCGGGCGCACGCCGCGGG
>JBDSGY010000181.1:0-4850 GCA_039918755.1 Steroidobacteraceae bacterium | reverse complement strand
GGCACGTGGATGGCAAAAGTGCTTGGGCCCTTCACGATGCTCTTCCACAGTCCTTCGCCGGGCCGGGTCTTGACGGTGTTCTCGACGAAAACGATCTGGTCGGACAGCGGTGCCTTGGCGATGTCGTGCGCCACCAGCGCGGCTACATAGGCATCGGTCTTGTCAATCAGGCACTGGCGGTTGCAGGTTTCCGGCGCCGGTGCGGCCGCCGCGGGCGGCGAGGGTGGCTTGCTGCAGGCTCCCAGCGCCAACGCGGCGGCTGCCACCGCAGTGGCAACGAAATTCCCCGATTTCTTGATCAGCATGCAGGTTCCCTCTTGTATTGAGCCGCCATTTTTCGATGTGCTCTCGTTAGACTTCGAGGCGGATTCTATGCCTGTCAGGCCGGCTTTTCTGTCCACTGCCGGATCTGATAACCACCCAGGAGAGCCCAATGCGGATCGCACTGACGGAATTCGCGCGTCCCCGATTGTTTCCACGCGCGGCGCGACCCAATACGATCCAGGGCGTCACGGCCGAGGACTTTGTGCACCATCTGACCGAACACCGGCCGCTCAAGGTCCTCGACGGCTATGCGCCGTTCTGCAAGCTGCACGTTTATCGCAACTGGACGACCACCCGCTGCCTCACCGTACCGATCACAGCGGACAACAGGCATCTGTTGCGTTCGGCATACGAAGCACGCAACAGCAGCGAGCTGCCGGTCCTGGTGCGCTGGTTCGAGGATGTCGAGCCGCCGGTGGCCGATTACCTGATTCCGATCCTGTACAGCGGCGATCAACTGGCCAACGAAGGCGCGCCTGTGGATGCGGACTGGGGCGTTGTCGGCTGCATGTACACAAGTGAACCGGAGGAGACACCGATGGCGCCCATCACGATGATGCGCAATGCGCTCGGCGTGCGCGAGGGGGGATCGGGCGTCGCCATCGACCAGGCGGCATATCGCCGTTGCGTCGAATACTGGAGCACACACGCCAACTGGCGTTGAAGACCATGGCAGAACTCGACGCATTCCGCGGCACCGGGCGCAACCGGCTGCTGGCCATCCTGGTGGTCACATTGAGCATGCGTGGCGCGATCACCTGCGTGGGTCCGCTGCTGAAGGACATCCAGGCGCACTTCCACCTGACGGGCACGGCGGCGGGGTTGCTGACGTCGTTGCCGCTGTTTGCGTTTGGATTCCTCTCGCCCTATGCGGCACCGGTGGCGCGCAGGCTGGGCATGGAAACGGCAGTCTTCGCTTCGCTGCTGCTGCTGGTTGCCGGCATGGGGCTGCGCTACATCGATGGCGCGGCGTGGCTGTACCTGGGCACCGCGTTCATCGGCTGTGGCATCGCGTTCAACAACGTGCTGCTGCCAGGGTTGTTGCGGCGTGATTTCCCCGGACAGGTCACGATGGTCACGGCCATGTTCACCATGGTGCTGGTGACATGTGGAGGACTTGGCTCCGGCATCGCCATTCCTCTGGCTGACCTCGCAGGCTGGCGATTCTCGCTGCTTTCGTGGGCGATTCCGGCAGTGCTGGCGCTGGTGATCTGGGCGCCGCAGCTGCGCGCGCACACTGCGCCTGCGGCGACTGAACGCCGGACACCGCTGTGGAACCAGCGGCTGGCGTGGCAGGTGAGTCTGTTCATGGCATGCCAGTCAACGGCGTTCTACGTGATGATTGCGTGGTTTCCGAGCATGATGAATGACCTCGAGGGCATCAGCGCAGCGCGGTCCGGGGCCATCCTCTTCATCTACCAGATCTTTGTGCTCGGGTCGGTGATGGTGACACCCGTTTTCATTCACCGCATGCAGGATCAGCGTGGCATCGGCGTCGTGCTGAGCGGCATGATCCTGGTGGCCTATGTGGGCTTGTACCTGGATCCGGCCCACGCGCTGGCCTGGATGATCGTGATGGGCCTGGGTGCCGGAGGTTCGCTGGTGCTGGCGATTACCCTCTTCAGCCTGCGCGTGCAAACGGCCGCGCAGAGCGTGGTGCTGTCGGGCATGGCGCAGGCAGTGGGTTACATGATGGCGGCGTTGACGCCAATCCTCATCGGCTTTCTCCACGACCTCACGCAGCGCTGGACCTTGCCACTGCAGCTGATGATCGTGCTCGCAGTGATGCAGGTGTGCATGGCCTACCTGGCCGGAAGGTCTCGAACAATCGCGGCGGAACCTTAAGGCCGCCTTAACGTCTGTCCTCGAAAGCAATGTGCTGGCGCGCCGCCTTGAGATCACACCGGGGCTGCGGCGCAAAATTCGAATCGGGTGACTTGGTGAAGGTGCCGGTCGCTGTCAGCGGAGCGGTGAGGTAAACCGGATCTTCGACCGTGTAGCTGAGCTCCAGTCCCATGCCATTGTTGATCAGCCGGTAGCGCTCGACGATCCGCTTCTGTGCGCTGGAATCGACACCGGAACCAATGCCCCAGGGCTGCGGACTGAAACCGCTGGTCTCCACCACCAGCGTGCCGTCCGCCTCGAAACGGCCGGTGGAAACACCGAGATGATCTGCCTTGCGGAGGGCGGGCCGCTTCGCAGGGTCGAGCCAGATCGTCCGGTCCACATCCAGGTACTGTTCCTTCCTGATCTCGATGCGATCGGGATAGCGGATCCACTTGTATTCGTAGACCGTCATCAGCAATGACGGCAGGCTGATCGGCAGGCATCGATAGGTGGGGTTGTCGTTCTCGCGCCAAGCTCTGATCTGCGACCGGGCGCGATCGGTGTACGGGCCTTCCGCCGTGGGAGGGGACGCTCCCAGGAGGATGCGCTGGCGCACCTGCTCCGGTGTGCCCGGGAACCGGTAACGCCAGTTGCCGCTGAAATCAGTCGATGGATTGATCTTCGGCTGCGGGGCGCCGGCCACCGCTGGCGCTACGCCCACGGCATACAGTCGCTGGCCGCTGGCCAGCACCACGTTGTCCACCAGTGCGAAATGCTTGGCGGGATCGCGATGCAGGTTCAGCATCAGCGAGATCTGATCGCCTGCCTTGACGGTGTCGCGGTTCCAGCCCGCGCGCACCATGCCCGAGATGGAATGTCCCTCAAACACCCATTCTTCGTGGCGGCCGTTCGCCCCGCTCACGATGCCTTCGAAAAAGACATGCGGATTGCTCCACCGCACCTTGGTGATGGTGGCCTTCATCTCAACGGTGCGATCGAGTGTGAAGCCGGCGCGCGAATGGTGCGCGGCGGCGGGCAGTGCAAGCAGCAGGGTGGCCAGCGTGGTAAACAGGAAGCGGGGATGCATGATGTGGACCCTATGATATTTGCACCAAATGTAGCAGCGACCGACGGGCCGGGTACAGGCCGCAAGGAGACATCAACATGACCCGCGTAGTCCGTTTTCACGAGCAGGGAGGACCCGAAGTCCTGCGCATCGAGGATCTGGAAGTGGGTGCACCAGGCCCGGGTGAGCTGCGCGTCCGTATCCAGGCCATCGGCCTGAACCGGTCGGAGGCAATGTTCCGTCGCGGCGGATACCAGGCGCCAGGCAAGTATCCGAGCGTCATCGGTTACGAGGCGTCGGGATTCGTCGAGGCGCTGGGAGAGGGAGTCAGCGGGCTCGCGATCGGGCAGGCCGTCTGCGTGCTGCCGATGTTCATGCTTGGCACCTATGGCGTGTACGCCGAGAGCGCCATCGTTCCGGCGAAGGCCGTGCTGCCGGCGCCGCCAGGCCTCTCGACCATCGAAGCGGCGTCAGTATGGATGCAGTTCTTCACGGCCTACGGAATCATCGAGGCCGGCAGGGCGACCCTGGGTGATTACGTGATACTGCCGGCCGCCTCGAGCAGTGTAGGTCTCGCCGCGATCCAGCTCGCGAACTGGGCGGGCGCCGTGCCCATTGCGACCACACGCCGGCTTGCCAAGGCCGAAGAACTCCAAGCACACGGCGCGGGCCATGTCATTGCTACCGAGGAGCAGGACCTCGTCGCCGAGGTTATGCGCATCACCAACGGCAAGGGCGCCCGCCTGGTGTTCGATCCCGTCGGTGGTCCGTTTGTCGAGACGCTGGCGAAGGCCATGGCTGAGAATGGGCTGCTGATGATCTACGGCGGACTGAGCGGCGTCCCGACGCTGCATCCCCACTGGTCATCCGCGATGAAGTCATTGAGCGTACGCAGTTGGGTGGCCTCCACCATCTGGAACAAGCCGGACCGCTTTGTCGCCGTGCGCGAGGTGATCCTGCAGGGCCTGGCCAAGGCGCACCTGAAGCCGGTCATCTCTAAGGTCTTCCCCTTCGAGCAGATTGTCGAGGCGCATCGCTATCTCGAATCCAACCAGCAGATCGGCAAGATAGTGGTGACGGTGGGCTAGCTCAGGGCAACAGGGTGACGTCGACGCGCCGGTTGCGGTAGTCATCGAATCCGTTGGGCACTGGCGCAGCCTCTTCCCAGCGCACTGCATAGCGCGGCGCCGTGAGCCCTGCGCCGCGCAGCAGTTCTGCTACCTGCTCGGCGCGGCGGCGCGCGAGCTCTGGTTTTTCCTGCAGCACCGTGCCATCCGACAGCAGCGCCGCGCTGCGATAGCCCACGATCTCCACGCGCGTGGCAGGCAGGGCGCTTCCCATGGCAAGCGCCGGCGCCAGCACGAAGGGATGCTTGAAGCCCACCAGGCCATTGAAGTCGTAGTTGAGGGTGTAATGCTGCGGCTCGCGTTTCACCTCTGCAGACTTCACCGGCATCGGCAGGGTGTTGAAGGCGAGACGGCCGCCACTGGGACCCGGTGGCCGTGGCGGTTCGAAGGTGAGGTTGTAGCGCTCTTCCGCCGGCCACATCTGGTTGCACGAGGCATCCGGTTCCGCGATCACAGACAGTCGCACGGGCTCCAGCACGATGCCGCCACAGATGCGTGGGCGGTCG
>JBDSGY010000180.1:0-3547 GCA_039918755.1 Steroidobacteraceae bacterium | reverse complement strand
GACGCCTGTCCACACTTGCAGGGATTACTTCCGTCTGGTGCAAGTATGCGAAACTTGGCGCAGTGAACCGATTGCATTTTCAACTGGAAGCCACCGCGGCGGGCTCGCGCGCTCGCGCCGCGCGTTTTCGAACGCAGCACAACGAGGTGCTGACACCGACCTTCATGCCGGTGGGCACGCATGCCTCGGTGCGCGGCCAGCGGCGCGAGGACATCCTCGAAAGTGGAGCGCAGGTGCTGCTCGCCAATACCTACCACCTGCTGCTGCGACCCGGACCCGAGATGTTCGAAAAGCTCGGTGGCATTCACGCCTTCATGAACTGGCCGCGATCCGTGCTCACCGATTCAGGCGGCTTCCAGATCTTCTCGCTCCCCGACAGCCGCAACATGCGTGAAGACGGCGCCGAGTTCAAAAGCTATGTGGACAACAGCATCATCTGCCTGAGCCCGGAACGCAGCATCGCGATGCAGAAGTCGATCGGCTCGGACATCATGATGGTTCTCGACCAGTGCGTGCCCGCCACCGTGGATCGCGCCACTGCCCACCACGCGATGGAACTGACGCATCGGTGGGCGCAGCGCAGCCTTGCCGCCCGCGGTGAATCCCCGCAGGCGCTGTTCGGCATCGTGCAGGGTGCGTGCTACACCGACCTGCGCATCGAAAGCGCGCACGTGGTCACGCAGATGCCGTTCGACGGTTTCGCGATTGGAGGCCTTGCCGTCGGCGAGAGCGTCGCGCAACGCGAGGAATGCACGGCCACGGTGACGGATTGCCTGCCACCGGATCGGCCCCGCTACCTGATGGGCGTGGGCACCACGCGTGACCTGCTGGAAGCCGTGCATCGCGGCGTGGACATGTTCGACTGCATCCTGCCCACGGCGCTTGCCACGCAGGGCGTGGCATTCACGAGCCAGGGCCGGCGCGACCTGCGGCGCGCGGCGTATCGCGGCCTGGACGAGGCACTGGACCCCCGGTGCGGCTGCTACACCTGCACGACACATTCGATCGCCTATCTGCGGCACCTGCGCGAAACGCACGATTCGCAGGCCACGCAGCTGGTTGGCCTGCATAACATCCATTTCTACATGCAGCTCATGCGCACCATGCGCGAACACATCCTTGCCGGCACCTGGCTCACCTTCTATAACGCCCAGCGCGACGTGCTCGATGCCCGCGACAGCTACGGCCCGAAGACGCGGCATCGCAGCCAGGCAGACCGCAAACTGTCGAAGCTCAGGCGCGGCCGCTATGAGATCGTGGTGCGCGACGACATTGGCCGCATCCGCGACACCGTTTCCGGTGAGGTGATGCACTCGGTCAATGATCCTGCCGAGGAGGCGCGCTCCCTGTATGTGGAGCAGTCGCGGATGCTGGAGAAGTTGCAGATCGCAGCCGCCACGCCGCTGGTGATCTGGGATGTCGGCCTCGGCGCGGCCACCAATGCGATGGCGACGATCCAGGCAGTGGAGGCCATGCCGGCCGGGCAGATGCAGCGTCGCCTGCAGCTGGTGAGCTTCGAGAACGACCTGGACTCACTGCACCTGGCGCTGCGACACACACACTGGTTCAAGCATCTGCGACACGCAGCGCCCAACCAGTTGCTGGCCGACCATCGCTGGCAGAATGAGTCCGGCAGCATCGAATGGCTGCTGCTGCCGGGTGACTTCGTCGAGCGCAAGCACGATGCGCCTGCTCCCGACATCGTTTTCTTCGACCCCTTCTCGTTCAAGACCGACAGTGCGCTGTGGACGCTGGCCGCGTTCCGCGAACTTGCGCAGCTGTGCGCGCACAAGGCCACCGAGCTGTTTACCTATACGTACTCGACCCGGGTGCGCGCCGCGCTGCTGGCTGCAGGATTCTTCGTCGCCAGGGGTCGCGCCACTGGCCCGAAACTGGAAACCACCATTGCGCTGTCACCCCTGGCAACACACCTGCCGCATGGGCATGAGATGCTCGGCGCGGAATGGCTGGGCAAGTGGCAGCGCAGTGACGCGCAGGTGCCGATGGGTGCCGGCGAGGCCGATCTGGCGTGGCGCGAAGCAGTGACGGGCCATACGCAATTTGCAGGACGGGCCGCATGACCCGCCGTCCCACGGGCTTCTCCAGGCCACCGCATCGCGCCGCGAAGCCCGGCCCTGCAGCAGCACCGGCACAGCGGCACGCGAATCCGGACCAGCCGCGTCTTTCCAAGCGCATGGGCGAGCTCGGCCTGTGTTCGCGCCGCGAGGCGGACACCTGGATCGAGAACGGCTGGGTGAAAGTCGACGGCAAGGTCGTCGACACACTCGGCGTGCGCGTCTCGCCCCAGGCGCATATCGAGATCGACAAGGCGGCCCGGGATCACCAGAGCGAGCAGGTCACCATCCTGCTGCACAAGCCGGTGGGCTACGTCTCCGGACAGGCCGAGGACGGTTACGAGCCCGCCGTCGTGCTCGTGCGCCCGGAGAACCGCTGGGCCGCCGATCCCTCGCCCACGCGCTTTCAGGGCGCCCATCTGCGCGGGCTGGCACCTGCCGGCAGACTGGACATCGACTCCACCGGATTGCTGGTGCTCACGCAGGACGGTCGCGTCGCGAAACAGCTGATCGGCCAGGACTCCACGATCGAGAAGGAGTACCTGGTGCGCGTCGAGGGCAAGCTGTCGGAAGACGGCATGAAGCGCCTGCGCCATGGCCTGACGCTGGATGGCGTCACGCTCAAGCCGGCGCAGGTGTCGTGGCAGAACGATGACCAGCTGCGCTTCGTGCTGCGCGAGGGCCGCAAGCGCCAGATCCGGCGCATGTGCGAGCTGGTCGGCCTTTATGTCACCGGGCTCAAGCGCGTGCGCAGCGGCAACGTGCCGCTGGGCGGCCTGCCCGTAGGCAAATGGCGCTACCTGCGCCCTGACGAGAGGTTCTGAAGAGCCTTTGCCGCGCAGTGCAGCACGGTAGTAGCATCGACCGACAATCCTGGCGCGCCAAGGCGACCAGAGAATCCGGGGGTTTCGATGCAAGGCTTTCCATTGCCCAGTTCCCTGAAGGTCGTGCCTGGCACAGAGCGTGCCCAGGCCGCCTATCCGTATTACATGCAGTTCGGGCCGGAGGACGACGAGCGCTTTTGGTTCTATAACTCGATGCACTTTCCGGAGCCGATGTGCGCCTTTGATTCGGTCACCGGGGAAGCGGCGTATTGCGCGCTGGGCGCGGCGAACACACGCGTGCATTGCCTGCCGACCACCAAGGGCATCGACCAGCGGATCATCAACGGCAGGGTCTACATCGGCGGCGTCGGCGTAACCGATCCCGATGAAGTCCGTGAGCGCACTGATGAATTCATGCAGCGCGCCTTCTACTACTACGAGAACTGGGAAACGCTGTACGCGAGCTGGAAGGACAAGATGCGCGCGCTGATCGCCGACGCGCAGAAGCTGCCAAAACTCGACCTGCCGAAGTACGACCCAATCGCGAACGTGCGCGCCGGTCGCGGCATCGCTTCCAACCATGACCTGCTCGACACCTACCAGAAGACGCTCGAAGGCTACTTCCGGATGTGGCACCACCACTTCGAG
>JBDSGY010000179.1:0-2519 GCA_039918755.1 Steroidobacteraceae bacterium | reverse complement strand
GTACCGCCGCAACTGCGCAATCGGCTGGGAATAGCAATTGCATACCGCACCCACGCAGCACACCGCGAGCTGCTGGCATCGGCGCGGTGGCAAGATTTGGCCGGCAAGGGTGCGCGTCCGCAGCGTTTGTTATGGGCGAGCACGGGAACCAAGGAACCGTCAGCATCCGATACGCTCTACGTGGAAGCACTGGCTTTGTCCGGCACCATCAACACACTGCCCGAAAAGACCCTGCTGGCATTTGCGGACCATGGCAGACCTTCACTTGCAGACGTCGCTGCGATGGCGGCAGCGGAAGCCACACTGACCAGTTTCGAACAATACGGGGTCGACCTGCAGGCCCTCGCACAGCGCTTGCAGGACGATGGCACTCAGCTGTTCGTGAAGTCGTGGAAGCAGCTGCTGCAGCGGATCGCAACAAAGCGCCTGGCGCTTGCCGGCGGAGTCGCTGGCCAGTGAATCACAATGACGAATGTACGATGGTGGCGCAGTCCTGCCCTCAATCTTCGACCACCCAAGTCAATCAGGTAGGGCGCGCCCGTGAGTGAGCAAACGCCGGAGCGTCTCCCTCCGGCACAGGGGACAATGCCTCTGTAATGAGGCGCAGCGCCGTAACCGGATCATCGGCATACTGGAACAACGCCAGATCGTTGCCACTGATCATACCGTGACGCAGCATGGCATCGAAATTGATCACTTCGTTCCAATAACTCTTGCCATAGAGGACAACTGGAATTTTGTGGGTGAGTTTGCCCGTCTGCGACAGTGTCAGAATCTCACTCAGTTCATCCAGGGTGCCAAGGCCGCCCGGAAATACCACGAGGGCTCGCGCCAGATGCGCGAACCACAACTTGCGCATGAAGAAGTAGCGGAACTCAAGGGAAAGTGCGCGGGTGATGTATACGTTGGGTTGCTGCTCATGCGGCAAGCTTATGTTCAGACCGATGGTCTTGCCGCCGGCCTCCGAGGCGCCGCGATTGGCGGCCTCCATGATGCCGCCACCACCGCCCGAACAGACCACGTAACGATGGGCCTGCGAACTGAGTCCTTTGGACCAGACGGTGAGCAACTTCGCCAGCTCGCGCGCCTCCTCGTAGTAGCGCCCGAGCGGGCTGTCCGGCGTAATGCGCGCGGAACCGAAAAAGACAATAGTGTCGTGCACCTGTGCACGGCGAAACCTGCGGAGTGGCCCCAGATACTCCGCCAGTATGCGCAGCGATCGCGCGTCGTCGCTGGCAAGGAATTCCGGATCGTCATACGCAAGCAGATGTTTGGGAGGATCGGCGGCGGGCATGATTTCAGTGCGCCCGTACAAAGTCGATGAAGCCGCGAGCTGCATCCGTGTGTGTGAGCTGCACTTGCAAGTTATCGCCGACATCGAGTCCTTCAAACCCTTTGACTACGCGACCCTCGGCTGTGGGCCTCGAGATCCGTACCCATACACCCTTGTCAGAAGCCCCTGTGACGATCGCGTCGAAGCGGTCGCCGATATGGGGCCTCAATAGCACGGCGGCGGCAGATTTCTTCACCTGCCGCTCAACCTTCGTGGCCATGTCTTCCTGCTGCGTACAGTGCAGCGCCAATTCCTGCAGTTGCGCTTCTGTGTAGGGCGCGGGACCACCAGAAAGTGCGGATTTCAGCAGCCGTTGCGTGATGAGATCCGGGAAACGCCGATTGGGCGCCGTCGAGTGGGTGTAGTCGTTTACCGCAAGTCCGAAATGGCCGGAAGCCCGCTGACCGGGCAATTCCAGCACATACTCACCCGAACCCAGCAGTTTGATCACGCTCAGCGAGACATCGGGAAAGCGCAAGGGGTCGGCTTCGCGGCGTTTCATCAGGAAGGCGTTCAGCGCAGCGACGTCGGCCTCGGCCGGCAGGCGTTCGCCAAAGCTAGTCGCCAGCGCCACAATGCGATCCCATCTGTCGGGGCTGCGCAGCACGCGGCGCAGCGCCGGCAACTTCCGTTGGTAGAGGAATTGCGCGACCAGCCCGTTGGCGGCGATCATGAAATCCTCGATGAGCTCCATGGCGCGATTCTTCACGTCGGGGCGCAAATCGGTCAAAACCCCGCCGTCGAAAACGGCGTGCGCTTCTATCGTTTCCAGTGTCAACGCGCCATGTGAATGACGTACCGCCTTCAGGGTCTGGGCAACCTCGTCCTGCAATCGCAACTGCTGCTCCAGGCCTGTGACACGGGCGACCTGTCTGGGCAGCGGACCGTTGTTTTCCAGCCAGGCGCCGACACTGCTGTACGTCAACTTGGCGCGATTGAGCACGGCGGCGCGATAAACCTGGGGGTCGCTGACGGCGCCGTCTTTGCCGACAATCATCTCGATCACAATCGCGAGGCGCGGCTGCCCTTCTCCAAGAGAGGTCAGATCGGTGGAAAGCTTCTCGGGCAGCATCGGGAAAATCTGCGCCGCCGTGTAGACGGACGTAGTATTCATGCGTGCATGATCGTCAATCGGTGAGTTGCGGCCAACCAGGGCGTCGACGTCGGCGATTGCGATCAATATCCT
>JBDSGY010000178.1:0-3010 GCA_039918755.1 Steroidobacteraceae bacterium | reverse complement strand
TCGAAGTGGCCCTGCTCGCTGGCCAGCTGTGCGTGAAACACGACCTGGAACAACAGGTCGCCCAGCTCGTCACGCAGTGCTGCGTGGGAACCGGACTCGATTGCATTGACCACTTCATAGGCTTCTTCCAGCGCATAGCGCGCCAGCGAACGCGAATCCTGCGCCAGATCCCAGGGACAGCCGCTGCCAGGGTCGCGCAGCTGGCGCATGATCTGCAGCAGGCGCAGCAGTCCATCGAGCTGCTGCACGGGTGGATCAGGGGCGTTGCTCATGGCAGCGCCAGTGCCCGCAACGCGAACAGCATCCCCGCGGTGGCGCCCCAGATGCGGTGTTCCCCGTACTGCAGGTCGCGGATGGTGAAGTCGATGCCGCCCAGATTCCGCAATCCAATGCGTTCGTTGGCGGTGTCGAGCAGCACAGCGAAAGGCAGCACGAAGCAACCCTGCACTTCCATCGCATCGATGCGCGGCGCAAAGGACTGTGGAAGCCGCGCCACGACGGGAGTGATGCGAAATCCCGTGAGCGCGATCTGGTCGGGAAGAAAGCCCAGCACCTCGACATCCTGTGGCGCGAGGCCCACCTCCTCCTGGGCTTCGCGCAGGGCGGCGGCGGCCGGGCTGGCATCGGATTGCTCGATCACGCCACCCGGAAACGCTATCTGGCCGGGATGATGGCGCAGATGTCCCGCGCGCACGGTGAGCAGTATTCCCGGACCCGCCGCCGCTTCGATGAAGCCGATCAACACCGCGGCGGGCCGTGGATGGGCGGGGATCATGCTGAGCAGTCGTGGATCGGTCTGATCCGTTACGCCTGCACCCACGCGCACGTACTGGTCACGGTGCTCGGGCTGCGTTGCGGTCAGCCGCTGCACGAGACGCCGCCACGCGGCATCCGCGGCGAGGCCGGCCGCTGCAGGAGCTGCCATCATCCGCCTCCGCTCGTGCCCCCTTTGATACCACCTTCCGTCAGGGCCTTTGGATCGAGCAGCGCCTGCAGTTGTGCCAACGGCAGGTCGGTGTTCTTCGCCGCCACCTCGATGATGGGCCTGCCTTCGGCGTAGGCCTTCTTCGCAATCGCGGCGCCCTTTTCGTAGCCGATCACCGGATTCAGCGCCGTGACCAGGATCGGATTGCGCTCGAGCGCTTCCTTCAGCCGCGGCTCGTTCACGGTGAAGCCGGCAATGGCGGCATCGGCCAGCGCACGCGACACATTGGTCAGCAGCCGCAGGCTCTCGATGAGCTTGTACCCGATCAACGGCAGCATCACGTTGAGCTGGAAATTTCCAGACTGCCCCGCCACCGTGATCGTGACGTCGTTGCCGATGACTTCGGCGGCCACCATCGCCGTGGCTTCAGGAATCACCGGATTCACCTTGCCCGGCATGATGCTGCTGCCAGGCTGCAGGGCCGGCAATGCGATTTCACCCAATCCAGCCAGTGGCCCGCTGTTCATCCAGCGCAGGTCATTGGCAATCTTCATCAGGCTGACCGCCACGGTCTTGAGCTGGCCGGAAAGTTCGACGGCGGTGTCCTGCGTGGCGATGCCTTCGAACAGGCTGGTGTTCGGCACGAACGGCAGACCCGTGGCCCGCGACAGCTCTGCACAAAAACGCGCCGCGAATTCCGGATGCGCGTTGATGCCGGTGCCGACGGCAGTGCCGCCTTGCGCCAGCTGCAGGAGATGCACCTCGACGGCGGCCAGGCGTTCGATGCCCTTCTCGACCTGCGTGCGCCATGCCGCAATCTCCTGGCCGAAGGTCACCGGCATCGCATCCATCAGGTGCGTGCGGCCGGTCTTCACGATATGCCCGACCTGCTGCTCCTTGTTGCGCATTGCCGCTGCCAGATGCTGCAGCGAAGGCCGCAGTGACTCACGCCACAGCAATGCAGCGCTGACGTGGATGGCAGTGGGAATGACGTCGTTGCTGCTCTGGCCCATGTTCACTTCGTCATTGGCATGCACCGGACGGCCCAGGCGCTGCGAAGCGAGCCGGGCGAGCACCTCGTTGGCGTTCATGTTGGTGCTGGTGCCGGAACCGGTCTGGAAAACATCGACCGGGAATTGTGCATCGTGCTGCCCCCCGGCAACATCTTCGGCAGCCGCGACGATGACGTCGGCGATGGCAGCATCGAGCAGACCCAGCGAGCTGTTGGCACGCGCTGCAGCGGCCTTGATCAACGCCACCGCACGAATGAATGCACGCGGCAGCGGCCTGCCGCTGATCGGAAAGTTAAGCACCGCACGTTGGGTCTGCGCACCCCACAACGCATCCGCGGGCACTTGCAGTTCGCCCATGCTGTCGCGTTCGATCCGGAATTCACCCGTAGCCATGCGTGTTGCTCCGCCGTCTCTGCAGCATCAGTTATGATGCGCGCATCCTAACATTCGTACGGCCCGAGAGCCGCCGCCAACACCATGGATTTCAGCCTCACTGCACTGTCCCCCGTAGACGGGCGCTATCGCGCGGCCACCGCAGGATTGGCGGCCCTGTTGTCCGAAAGCGGCCTGGTGCGGGAACGCATCCGGGTCGAAGCGCTGTGGACACTGCAGCTCGGCGAGGTGCTGCGCGGTGAGCCGGCAGCGGCGTTCGCGCCCACGATGCGCAAGCGGCTGGAACAGCTGGCCGCTGATCCGGGCGAAACCAGCCCTGTCACCGTCAAGGACATCGAGAAGCGCATCAATCACGACGTCAAGGCCGTCGAATATTTCGTGCGCGACGAAATCAGGGCCAGTGGCGCAACGCCGGCGCAGCTTGAGCTCGTGCATTTCGGCTGCACGTCGGAAGACATCAACAACCTGAGCTATGCGCGACTGCTGGCGCGCGCGCGCACTGAACAGTTGCTGCCCGCGCTCGATGCGCTGCTGCAGGTCGTCGCCGGCATCGCGGCTGCGAATGCCGGGCTGCCCATGCTCGCGCGCACCCACGGGCAGACCGCATCGCCCACGACGCTGGGCAAGGAGTTCGCGAACATCCACGCGCGCCTGCTGCGTGCCCGCCGCCGGCTCGAGC
>JBDSGY010000177.1:0-3725 GCA_039918755.1 Steroidobacteraceae bacterium | reverse complement strand
CCAGGCGCGATTCCAGAACGGCCAGTGCGATGCCAGCGTGCCGACGCCCAGCGCCACCACCACCAACAGGAATACGGCCATTATGACCAGCGCACGCTGCATCGACGCATGATACCGCTACACTTCCCTGCATGCCGTTACGCATCTGTTTCATCGCTTCCGAAGTTGCGCCGCTGGCCAAGACCGGCGGACTTGCGGATGTAGCCGGCGCGCTGGCGAAATATCTGCACAACGCCGGTCACGATGTGCGGCTGTTCATGCCGCTGTACCGACAGGTGGATCGTCGCCAGCTCGACATGTGGCCCGTGGAGTTCCTGCGCGACGTTCCTCTGCAGCTTGGCGCGCACGCGCTGCGCTTCACGGTCTACACCGCGCGCCTGCCGGGCTCGCGCAGCATGATCTATCTGGTCGATTCACCGGCATTGTTCGACCGCGCTGCGATCTACAGCAACGCCGCTGACGAGCACCTGCGATTCCTGCTGCTGACGCATGCTGCCTTGCTCAGCTGTCAGCGCATGGGGTTCGCGCCGCAGATCCTGCATTGCAATGACTGGCACACCGGCCTTGGGCCATTGCTGCTGCGCACGGTATACGCCTGGGACCAGCTGTTCCGGGAAACGCGCAGCCTGATGTCGATACACAACATCGCCTATCAGGGAATGTTCAGCGCGCTGAACCGGGCCGACACCGGTCTCGGCGACGCCGACAAACTGCTGGATGCGGTCGAGCTTGCCGCCGGGCGCATCAACCCGCTGCGCGAAGGCATTGCGCATGCGGATCATGTGAGCACCGTGAGCCCGACCTATGCACTGGAGATCCAGACACCAGCCTATGGCTACGGCCTGGAAGCCCTGCTGCAGAAACGTGCCGGCGCGCTCAGCGGCATCCTGAATGGCGTGGACTACGAAGAATGGAATCCGGAGCGCGACAGATTCCTGCCGCAGCATTTCAGTGCCCGTTCGCTGGAAACCAAGAACGCGCTCAAGCAGGAATTCCTGCAGCGCCACGGTCTTGCCACACCGGCCCGCAGCCGCTCACCGATGGTTGGCATGGTCAGCCGGCTGACTCCGCAGAAGGGATTCGATCTGGTGATCGAGGCGCTGCCGAAGCTGCTGGCACAGCATGATTTCTTCTGTGCCGTACTGGGCAGCGGCGATCCGGTCTACGAGAAATTCTTCCTCGACCTGGCGCATATGCATCCCACGCGAGTGACGTTTTACAGTGGCTACAACGAAGAACAGGCGCACTGGATCGAAGCCGCCAGCGACATGTTCCTGATGCCCTCGCAGTACGAACCCTGCGGGCTCAACCAGATGTACAGCCAGCGCTACGGCACCATTCCGATCGTGCGACGCACCGGCGGGCTGGCGGATTCCGTCCAGCATTTCGATCCGGCCACTGGCAGCGGCACGGGCATCGTGTTCAACGATTACGATGTAACGGCAGTGACGTGGGCCGTGGAGACGGCGCTTGCCTGGCATGCGCGCAAGCCGCTGTGGCAGCAGCTGGTGCAGAACGCCATGGCGCAGGATTTCTCCTGGGAGCGGCGCGTTGGCGATTATGAATCGCTGTACGAGCGGATGATCAGCGCAGTTTGAACTCGCCCTTCTGGCTGAAGGGCACATTGCGCATCAATCCCGACGCCAGCGCCACCTTGCCGGTGATCCGGTATTCCACCACGTCGAGCTTGCGGCCACCGCCGAGCATGCGCAGCAGCGCGGACGCCGCATTGGCGGTGACGCTGACATCGAATTCCGTTTCGCCATTCGCAGGGACCACGAAGTCGCGCTCGGACTCGCCATGTGCAAAGGCCTCGCCCGCAACCTCCACCTGGTATTCGATGCTCTTCACGGGCAGGGCACGATCATTCGGATTCTGCACGCGCATCCGCACCCGCAGTTCCTGCCGCAGCAGGTCCCCCTTGAGCATTTCGACATTGATGACCTCGAGGTGCGGCTCCCTGAACTTGGGAACCAGGGCACAGCCGCCAGCCATTGCAAGCGCAAGGCAGGCCATCAAAGCGCGCAGTTTCATGATCAGGAGCTCCTGTTGTGCAGGTGTACCAGGTCACGATACCGCGCCGCGAGCCCAGGCGTCAGTGACTCCATGGACAGACGCCAGCCCCAGTTGCCTTCGACGGTGCCCGGGCGGTTGAGGCGCGCCTCACTGCCCAGCTGCAGCAGATCCTGCGCAGGCAGCACTGCAAGCTGGCCCACCGAGGCGAAGGCCGAGCGCACCAGCGCATCGACGATCTCGTGATCGGCGCGGCCCAGGTAGCGGCGCACCAGGTCGCGGTTGAAGGGCGCGAGCTGGGCGTACCAGCCGGCTGTCGTGTCGTTGTCATGCGTGCCGGTGTAGACGATGGAATCCACTTCATGCTGGTGCGGCAGATGCACGTTGGCGGGATCGCCATCGAAGCCGAACTGCAGCACGCGCATGCCCGGGAGCGCAAAGCTTCGACGCAGCGCATCGACCTCTGGCGTGATCACGCCGAGGTCCTCGGCCACCAGTTCCAGCTGAGGCAGGCGCGCGGAAACGGTAGCCAGCAATTCGTGTCCCGGCGCCTTGCGCCACTCGCCATCGCGCGCCGTGGGCGCCTGTGCAGGGACCGCCCAATAGGCTTCCAGGGCGCGGAAATGATCGATGCGCAGCAGATCATAGCGATCAGCCTGCTGGGCGAAGCGGCGCACCCAGAAAGCGAAGCCGTCGAGGCGCTGCACGTTCCAGTTGTAGAGCGGATTGCCCCACAGCTGGCCGTCTGCCGCGAAATAGTCCGGCGGCACGCCGGACACTGCCTGTGCACGGCCGTCTGATCCGAGCTGAAACTGGTCCGGGGATGACCAGGTGGCCACTGAATCCGGCGCCACATAGATGGGCAGGTCGCCAAAGATGCGGATGCCACGTGCAGCCGCGTGCGCGCGCAACGCGCCCCATTGCGAATCGAAGCGCCACTGCGGCCGCGCCAACGCCCGCATCCGGCCCCGCAGCCGCAGCTCGGCCGCGTGCAGCGCAGCGGCATCGCGATCACGCAGCACCAGCGGCCAGCTCCACCAGGGCTTGCCGCCCTGCTCTTCGCAGATGGCCTCGAACAGCAGGTAGTCGCGCAACCAGTGCGCCTCGGCGGCCATCCAGGCCTCGAAGTCTGCGTCGTTGCCCGGATCTGCGGCGTGCGCATCCAGCAGCGCGGGATTGCCGGCCCGATCGGAACGCGCCCAGTATGGCGACCCACTGCGGTCCACCGGCACCAGCGGCAGCAACTGCCAGACCGAGAATCCGGCATCGGCCAGCCAGTCGACGAAGCGTCGCGCGGGAGCACCGAAGGCCCCGGCATTGCCGTGCATGAGCGCGGATGCCGGCAACAGTACGCCGGCACGCCGGCGGGACAGCACGCGCTCGCGGCTCATGAACGCCGCATTACACCGCCAGCCTCGGGCGCACCATGACCGATGCTGATGGAATGCAGCAGCGTCGCAGGCGGCTCGAGGCCAAGGGATTTATAGAGGCTGGTCAGCTGATGCCGGAACAGCTCGTCGAAGTCGCGCACGGCGGCTGATGGATTGTAATCGCCGAACCACCAGAACCAGTCGGAGGCTTCGCAGGCCGCGAGCTGCTGCTCGGCGCGCACGCGGTCCACTTCGGCAATATGCCCGGCAGCCACGACATCGTCGAAGGCGCGCTTCGCCGCGCACAGCAGGTCCCAGCCGCGGTTCTTGTCGGCATCGCCC
>JBDSGY010000176.1:0-8099 GCA_039918755.1 Steroidobacteraceae bacterium | reverse complement strand
GCTGCGGCGCGCGCTGTACATGTGGGCCTGCTGTTGCTGACTGCCCGCGAGTCTATGCATAGACATCAATCCGGCACCCGACAGCGTCCACACTTTCCGTGATGCGCGCGCTTCCGATATGTAAAAGTCGGGGAAACCCTGATCACACCGCGATGCCATGCTGCCGCAGCAGCGGCGCGATATCCGGCGCGCGGCCGCGAAAGGCGATGAAGGCATCCAGCGCGTTGCGGCTGCCGCCTCGCGCGAGGATGTGGTCGACGAAGCGCTGCGCCGTGCCGCGATCGTAGATGCCGGCTTCCTCGAAGGCCGAGAACGCATCGGCCGACAGCACCTCGGCCCATTTGTAGCTGTAGTAACCGGCCGCGTAACCGCCGGCAAAGATGTGCCCGAAACTGTTGGCGTAGCGGTTCCACTCCGGCACCTTGATGATGGCCACCTCGGCCCGCACCTCGGCCAGGATCTCGGGGATGCGCGCGCCTTTGGCCGGGTCGTATTCCGCATGCAGGCGGAAGTCGAACAGCGAGAATTCCACCTGCCGCAGCGTGGCCAGGCCCGCCTGGAAGCTGCGCGTGCGCAGCAGCTGGGCAATCTTTTCGTCCGGCAGCGCCGCGCCGGTTTCCACATGCGCCGTGATGTCGCGCAGCACTTCCGGCTGCCAGGCGTAGTTCTCCATGAACTGGCTGGGCAGCTCGACCGCATCCCACGACACGCCGTTGATGCCGGAGATGGACGGATAGCGCACACGGGTGAGCATGTGGTGCAGGCCATGCCCGAACTCGTGGAACACCGTCACCACGTCGTCGTGCGTGAGCTGGGCGGGCTTGCCGTCGCCGCCGGGCAGCGCATTGCAGACCAGATAGGCCACCGGCAGGGCAGCCGCGCCGGATGAGAGTTCCTTGCGGCCCACGCAGTCGTCCATCCACGCGCCACTGCGCTTGTTGGGCCGCGCATAGGGGTCGAGGTAGAAGCCGCCGATGGCCTTGCCCTCGCCGCCGATGATGTCGTAGTACCGCGCATCGGGATGCCACAGCGGCACATCCGTGCGCTGCTGGAAGGTGACCTGGAAGAGGTTGGCGATCACGCGGAACAGGCCGTCGAGCACGCGCGGCAGCGGGAAATAGGGCCGCAGTTCTTCCTGCGAGATGTTGTAGCGCTCTTCCTGCAGGCGCTCGGAATAGAAGGTGATGTCCCAGGCGTCGAGCCTGCGGCCCGCGAACTGTTCGAGCTCGGCCATTTCGCGCAGCGCGGCGGGGCGGGCCGCGGCGGACATGTCGCGCAGGAACTTCAGCACTTCGTCGACGCTGCGCGCCATGCGCCGCGCCAGCGCAAAGGCGGCGTAGTTGGGGAAATCCAGCAGCTGTGCGGCCTCGTGGCGCAGCCGCAGCAGGTCTTCCATCACCTGGGTGTTGTCAAACTTCGCCGGCGTGGGGCCGGTGGCGGATGCGCGCGTGCTCCACGCCCGGTAGAAGGCCTGGCGAAGTGCGGGCGACCGCGCATCGGTGAGCACGGCCACGTAGGTGGGCTGGTCGAGGCCGAGCAGCCAGCCTTCCTTGCCGGCGGCGACGGCCCGATCCTTCGCCTGCGAAATGATCATCGCATTCAGGCCAGCCAGGTCTTCGCCATCGGTGACAGGGTGCGAGAACGCATTGGTCGCATCCATCACGTTTTCTTCGAACTTCGACTGCAGGGTGGACAGTTCGAGCATCACTGCCTTGAAGCGGTCCTTGCGCGTGCCATCCAGCGCCACGCCAGCAAGCCTGAAGTCGAGCAATGCGTGGTCGACGACAGCCAGCTGCTCGCTGTCGAGGCTGCCGGCCTCCTGGTCGCGCACCGTGGCGAACGCGCGGAACAGGTCTTCGTTCTGGCTGATGTCGGTGCCGTATTCGGACAGCAGCGGCAGGCAGGCGTTGTAACGCTCGCGCAGTGCCTCGTTGTTCATCACGCCGTTGAGATGGCCGACCGGCGACCAGGCGCGCGACAGGCGGTGCTGCAGGTCTTCCAGCGGTTCGACCAGCGAGCGGAAGCTGGGCGTCGGCGTAGCGCCGATTTCGCGGATGCGCGCCCGGTTGTGGGCCAGCAATTCACGAATGCCGGTTTCGACGTGTTCAGGGCGGATAAGGTCGAACGCCGGCAGGGGGCCAGGCTGAAGCAGCGGATTTTCGGGGTTCATTGGGGCTCTATATTAATGAAGCGCTCGCAAGCTTGTATCGCTTGTGCAATGGGCGGCAGGGGTAACATCGCTGAATGAGTGAAACCTATGACCTGATCGTGATCGGCGGCGGCAGCGGCGGCATCGCCACGGCCCGCCGCGCTACGGAATATGGAGCCCGTGTGGCGATTATCGAGGGCGGCCGGCTTGGCGGCACCTGCGTAAATGTGGGCTGTGTGCCCAAGAAGCTGATGTGGAACGCAGCAGAGTTCGTAGGCGCGGTGGCAGACGCCCGCGGCTATGGATTCGACGCCAGTCTGGGCGCTCACGACTGGGGTGCGCTGAAGGCGCGCCGCGACGCCTATGTCGCCAAGCTAAATGGCATTTACGAAGCCAACCTGGCGAAGAACAAGGTCACCCTCATACGCGGCTGGGCCCGGCTGCTGGACGCGCACACCGTGGAAGTGGGCGGGCAACGCCTGCGGGGCGAGCGGATCCTGCTGGCCACTGGCGGGCGGCCGCAACGGCCGAACATTCACGGAGCGGAGCTCGGCATCGATTCAGACGGCTTCTTCGAGCTGGGGCAGCGTCCCGAACGGGTGACCGTGATCGGCGGTGGCTACATCGGCGTGGAGCTGGCCGGTGTGTTTGCCGGGCTGGGGAGCACGGTGACAGTGGTTGTGCGCGGCAACACGCTGCTGCGCGAGTTCGATCCCATGCTGGCTGAGGCGGCGTCGGAAGGCCTGACCCAGCTGGGCGCTACGTTGATGGTTCAGGCCACCCCCACGCAGCTCGTGCGCGCCGCCGACGGCGAGCGCATCGACCTGCGGCTGGACAGTGGGGAGCTGCTCACCGACCAGGACGCGGTGGTCTGGACCACGGGGCGCGAACCGCTCACGGATTTCATCGATGCTGCGTTGGGTGTGAAGAAAGACCCGCGCGGCTATCTGGAGGTGGACGAGTTCCAGCAGACGTCGGTGCCCGGCGTGTTCGCGATTGGCGATGTGACGGGCCGCGTGACCCTGACGCCAGTGGCGATCGCAGCGGGTCGCCGCATGGCCGACCGCATCTGGGGTGGCATGGAAGGTCGCAAGCTCGACTACGACAATATTGCCACCGTGCTGTTCGGCCATCCGCCGCTGGGAACGGTCGGCCTGTCCGAACCCGCCGCGCGTGCCAAGTATGGCGATGCGGTGAAGACATACACCGCGAGCTTCGTCCCCCTGTATCACGCGCTGACCACCGCGCGGAACAAGACCCGCATGAAGCTGGTTACCGTCGGGCCGGAAGAACGGGTTGTCGGTGTGCACCTGGCCGGGCGTGGCGTCGATGAAATGCTGCAGGGCTTTGCCGTCGCCGTGCGCATGCGTGCCACGAAGCGGGATTTCGACGACACCGTGGCCATTCATCCTACGGCTGCTGAAGAGCTGGTGACGATGCGGTGACGATACTGATCGCACATCGCGGTGCGAGTGGCTATCTGCCCGAGCACACGTTGCCCGCCTATGCGCTGGCCGTGCTGCAGGGAGCCGATTACATCGAGCCAGATCTCGTGGCCACACGCGACGGCGTGCTGGTGGCGCGGCATGAGAATGAGATCAGTGGCACGACGGATGTCGCAGCGCATGACACGTTTGCGGGGCGCCGCCGCGTGCAAACGATCGATGGCGTTTTGATGGACGGATGGTTCACCGAAGACTTCACGCTGGCGGAACTCAAGACCCTGCGGGCGCGCGAGCGGATTCCGCAACTGCGGCCCGGCAATGCGCGCCACGATGGCCAGTTCGAGATCCCCACGTTCAACGAGATCCTGGAATATCTCGCGCAGGTGAATGCAACGCGCGTGCAGGGTGGCCTTGCGCCAGTTGGCGTGTATCCCGAAACCAAACATCCCTCGCATTTCGCTTCGATCGGACTTGCGCTGGAGCCATTGCTGCTGGCGTCGCTGGCACATGGTCTGGGTGTCGCGCCCGTGTTCATCCAGTCGTTCGAGGTTGCCAACCTGCAGCAACTGCGGAAGCAGAGCGCGTATCCACTGGTGCAGCTGATGTCAGCGGATGGGGGTCCGTGGGATCGAACGGCTGCCGGGGATGCAAGTGAATATTCCGTCATGTGCACGCCGGCCGGACTGCGGCAAATCGCCGGCTATGCAAACGCCATCGGTGTGCAGAAGAACATGGTGATGCGCGAAAGTGTTGATGGCGTGCTGGTCGCCACTTCCCTGGTCGAGGCCGCGCATGCCGCCGGACTTGCCGTGCACGCGTGGACGTTTCGCGCCGAGAATCAGTTTCTTCCCGCTGCACTGCGACGCGGCAGTGAATCGTCTGCGCATGGCGACATGCCGCGCGAGATCCGTGCATTCGTCGCGGCAGGCGTCGACGGGCTGTTCTGCGACCACCCGTTGCCTGCGCGCGAGGCGCTGCGGGCGGCGACGGAACCCAATTGAGGAAAGATGTGTCAAGTCGGCTGCGCGGACGCGATCCGCAGTAGCGGCGGCGTATCATGATTCCAGGCGCCGTCGCAGATGGTGGCCGGAAATTATCATTACAGGAGATACACATGACTATCGTGAAATCCCGTGGGGGGATGATGGCGATGCTGGCCGTGATGGCTGTTGCCTCGGTGGGTGCGATGGCGCAGGCACCGGCTGGTGGTCCGCCGCGCATGGGCGGTGGCATGGGCATGGGTCCCGCTGATCGTCCGACCACGATCCAGCGCCAGGGTCTGGACGATCCCGCACTGAATCTCACCGCCGCGCAGAAGGCGCAGATCGACAAGATCGTCGACGCCTACGTTGTGGAGCAGAAGACACTGGGCGAGAAGTTTCCGATGACGCCGGGCTCGCCGCCGAGTGCAGAAGCCATGGCTGCACGCACGGCTTCACGTGACAACCTGAATGCCGCGGTCGGCAAGGTGCTCGACGACTCGCAGAAGAAGACGTGGGAAGCAGCCCGCGCTGCACGCCGTCCGCCGGGCGGTGGCATGGGTGGTGCCGGTGGTCCTCCGCCTGCACGCTGATTGTTAGCGTGGCGGGAGTCTCGATGCAGACTCCCGCTTTGGCGCTGTTACAGTAGCCCGCTGCAGATCCTGCAGATCGCGGCAAAGAAACGATGGAAGACGACGTTGCGCCGGAGAGCGTTGCAGAAGATGGGGCGACGGTGGTCATCACCCATCGCGTGCGCCCCGACAGCCTCGCCAAGTACGAAGCCTGGCTGGGCGACATCCTGCCGCTGGCGAAGGCGGCGCCCGGGCACCTCGATGTGCACGTCGTGCGTCCCATCGCCGGACGAACCTCGACCTTCACCGTCATCATCCGCTTCGATTCGTGCGAGAACCTGAACGGGTGGATGCACTCGGCCACGCGCGCGAAGATGATCAGCCGGATGGAGCCCTTTTTCGTGCATGGCGATGACTACCACATCAGCAGCGGCCTGGAGTTCTGGTTCAGGCCGCCGGGTGGTGGCGCTTCCGGCCCGGTGCGCTGGAAGCAGCTGCTCGTCACGTGGTCGGCGCTCTTTCCGCTGGGCTACGGTGTGTCACTGCTGGTAAAGCCGCTTCTGCAGCGCACCGCGCTGGGCAACAGCCAGGCGCTGACCACCCTGATCGTCAGCGGCATCGTGCTCGTCCTGATGGTGTACGTCGTCATGCCGCGCTATACGCGGCTGGTGCGCAGGTGGTTGTTCAGTTGATCAGATATAGACACTACATGGGGTTCCTGCTGCCCCACGTTCGAAGAGATCCTTAATTCCATTCTGGAGCCGACATGAAAACAATGCACAAGGTCCTTTCCGTCGCCGCACTGACTGTCTTGGGATTCGCTTCGGCGTCCATCCAGGCGCAAGACTCTGCAGGGCGCAAGGAACTGAGCCGCGCCGACCTCTCAGGTGCGCCAGGCATGGAGGTCATTCTTTCCATCACGGAGCTGAAGCCAGGGGACGTCATCGGCGAGCACTTCCACCACGGCATCGAGGCGGGCTACATCATCCAGGGCGGAACGGTGGAGCAGGCTGGCAAGCCGCCTATCACGTTCGCGGATGGCTCACCCATCATGAATCTGCGCGATGTGCTGCATGGTGGATACAAGGTGATCGGCACCAAGACCCTGAAGCTGGTCACCGTGCACGTCGTGGACAAGGGCAAGCCCCTCTACGATACGGCCGGTAAATAGCCGGTCATGAAGCTTTACGCGCACCCCTTTTCGTCCTACAGCCAGAAGGTGCTGATCGCGCTGTATGAAAACGCGACAGCGTTCGAGTACCGCGGCCTGGAAGAACCTGGCGCTGGCGCGGAACTCGCTGCGCTGTGGCCATTGAAGCGCTTTCCGGTGCTGGTGGATCGCGGTCGCACCATCCTCGAGACCACGACCATCATCGAGTACCTGCAGATCCACCATGCCGGACCGGTGCGCCTGATACCGGATGGCGATGCGGGCATCGAGGCCCGCATGCTCGACCGCGTGTTCGACAACTACGTCATGACGCCCATGCAGAAGGTGGTGCTGAACCAGCTTCGACCGGAAGCGGATCGCGATGCGTACGGTGTGAACGAGGCGCGTGGCTTCCTCGACCGCATCTATGCGTGGCTGGATGTGCATTTTGCTGGCCGTACCTGGGCGGCGGGTGAAAGTTTTTCCCTGGCCGACTGCGCCGCAGCGCCGTCCCAGTTATATGCGGACTGGGCGCAGCCGATTCCGGATGTGCATACCCATCTGCGGGCATACCGTGCGCGGGTACTGGCTCGCCCTTCCGTAGCCCGCGCTGTGGATGAGGCGCGGCCCTATCGCAGCTACTTTCCGCTGGGCGCACCGGCTCGGGATTGACGACATGCAGCGTGCATCCCATCTGACGATGGGTCGGACAGGTCCTACAGCGGGAGCGGGAGTGTTGCCAGCGACACGTGCACGATCGGGGACGACACCGCTTCTATAATCAAAGCGCATGAATCAAAGCGCATGCAGTCTTCGCTGGAGCCATCATGTCTGAACGCAATCAGTCCGCATCCGAAGCAGTCGCCAAAGCGGTTGCAGACCCCGCGCGACCGGCGGCTGATCGCGCGCGGGACGCCGATCGCAAGCCGGCGGAACTCATTGCATTGACTGGTATCCATCCCGGCGCGTCGATTGCCGAGATGCTGCCAGGCGCGGGTTACTTCACCCGCATATTCAGCAAGCTCGCCGGGCCGAAAGGCGTGGTGTATGCGTGGGTTCCGGCTCCACCGCCGACTGCGCCGGCAGGCACCCGGGATATGGCCGCGCCCATGCTCGCACTGGCCGCCAGCAAGGACTATCCGAACATCAAGGTCGCTACGCTGGATCCTGCGACGCCGCTGCCGCAGCCCGTCGACCTGGTCTGGACTTCCCTGAACTACCACGATCTGCACAACCAGCCGGAGGCGGATCTCGCGGCCAGCAACCGGATGGTGATGACTGCGTTGAAACCTGGCGGCTTGTACATGGTGATCGACCACGCTGCGGAGAAGGGATCCGGTATGCGCGACGCGGCGACCCTGCACCGCATCGATCCGGATCTGGTGCGGCAGGAAGTGACCGCTGCGGGCTTCCATTTCGTCATGGAGAGCAACCTGCTGCAGCATGCAGACGACGATCACACGAAGCCTTCCCGGGAGGTGGCGCGGGGCAGAACCGATCAGTTCGTGCTGCTGTTCCAGAAGCCGACGTCCTGAGCGATTGAGGAGGCGCAGTTCCTGCCGTTGCGTGTCAGTGCACGGGCAGGAAGCGAAGATCCAACGCGCGCTCGGCGAACCACAGGGCGCCGACGACGGCGATCATGGCGGAGCCGCCCTTGAACAAAGCGCTGCGGTAGATCTGTGTGTTGCGCAGTGCGTACGCGCAGGGCAGGAACAACACCACGATGGCGAGCTGACCGGCCTCGACACCGATGTTGAAGCCCACCAGCGCGAGGGCCAGTGAGGCACGCGGCAGACCAAGATC
>JBDSGY010000175.1:0-3159 GCA_039918755.1 Steroidobacteraceae bacterium | reverse complement strand
ACAGCAGCGCGATGCGCGTGCCCATGGCGAGCGACAGCCCCACCACCCTCGCCCGCGGGCGCTGCGCCTCGGGCAGCCGCCCGACCAGGATCGAGATGAAGATGATGTTGTCGATGCCGAGAACGATCTCGAGCGCCGACAGGGTGAGTAACGCTACCCAGGAGGTAGGGTCCGACATCAGCTCGATCACGGCAGACTGTCGACCTCCTTGCTGCGCACCGTCGGGAACACATGCTCGGCCTTCAGGCCCAGGTCGAGCGCCACGGCGGAGGAGATATAGATCGACGAATACGTGCCGGCGAGGATGCCGATGACCAGCGCCTCGGAGAAGCCGCGCAGCGCCACGCCGCCCAGCGCCAGCAACGCCACCACGACGATCAGCGTCGTGACCTTGGTCATGATGGTGCGTGACAGTGTCTGGTTGATGGACTGGTCCAGCGCCAGCTGCGTGGGCAGGCGCCGGTTGGCCTCGAAGCGCTCGCGGATGCGGTCGAACACGATGATCGTGTCGTTGAGTGAATAGCCGACGACTGCCAGCAGCGCCGCCACCACCGCCAGGTCGAACGGCGTCTGCGACAGCGCGAACCAGCCGATGATCAGGATGGGGTCATGCAGCAATGCCAGGATGGCGCCGCTGGACAGGCGCCACGTGTGGAAGCGCAGGGCGATATACACGAACACCAGCAGCAGCGTCAGCCCCAGCGCCAGGATGGCGCTGTTGCGCAGTTCATCACCCACCTGCGGACCGACGAATTCCAGCGGCTTGATGACCACGCCGGAGTCGACGCTGCGCAGTGCCGTATCGACACGGGTGCGCACCTGGTCCACCGACTGCTTCGCCTCGGGCGCCAGCCGCGCGGAAATCTCGCGCGAGGTGCCGAATGCCTGCACGGTGGGCTCCTTGAAACCCTGTGCTTCGAGCGCTTCGCGAACGCGCTCGACATTGGCCGCGCCCGGGAAGGTGGCTTCGACCGTGGTACCGCCAGTGAAGTCTACCGACAGGTTCAGGCCGCGGACGATGAACAGCCCGATCGACGCGATCATCAGCAACACGGACAGCGTGTACCACACGCGCCGCGTAGCCATGAACGGGAAGTTGGTTGCCTTATGGAAAAATTCCAAGCTAGTCCCCTGATTTTCGGTTAACCGATCGACAGGCGCGCGGTCTTGCCCCGGCCGCCATAGATCAGTGTCAGCAGCGCGCGGCTGCCCAGCAGCGCGGTGAACATCGATGTGCCGATGCCGAGCACGAGAACGATGGCGAAGTTGCGGATCGGGCCGGTGCCGAACACCCACAACACCAGGCCCGCGATGCCCGTGGTGAGGTTGGAATCCATGATCGCGGAGAAGGCCTTCTCGAAGCCCGCGCGGATGGACGCCTGCGGCGACATGCCATTGCGGATTTCCTCGCGTATGCGCTCGTAAATGATCACGTTGGCATCCACCGCCATGCCCACCGTGAGCAGGATGCCGGCGATGCCGGGGAGCGAGAGCGACGCGCCCTTCAGCAGTGACAGCAGCGCGGTGAGCAGCACCACGTTGGTCAGCAGCACTGCAGAGGCGACCAGGCCGAACACCTGGTAGTACAGGATCATGAAGACGAACAGCGCCGCGGAACCGATGAGCAGCGCGCGCACCCCGGCTTCGATGTTCTGCTGGCCCAGCGATGGGCCGATGGCACGTTCGCTGATGGCCGACAGGGGCGCAGGCAACTGGCCCGAGCGCATCAGCAGCGCCAGTTCGCGTGCTTCCGCCTGCCCAAGTCCGGTGATGCTGAACTGGCTGGGCAGCACGCCGCGGATGGTGGCTTCGCTGATGACGTTCTGCGTGGTGACCGGGCGTTCCTTCACCACACCGTCCTCGGTGTATTTCTCGCTGGTCTGCTCGATCAGCACGATGGCCATCGGCTTGCCGATGTTCTGCTGGCTCACACGCGTCATCACGGCGCCAGCCTCGGAGTTGAGGCGGACAGAGACGCCCGGCCCCTCCTGCGTCATCGTGGTGGTGGCGTCGACCAGCTGGTCACCAGTCGCGATGACTTCACGTTTCAGCAGAGTGGGCTGACGGACGCCGTTGCGTTCCTTGTGATAGTAAATCCGCGAACCCAGCGGTGCGCGGCCGCGCTGCACCGCTTCCTGCACGCTGTTGGCCACATCGGTCATGCGGAATTCGAGTGTCGCGACCTTGCCGAGGATGTCTTTCACTTCCGCCGAATTGGTGACACCTGGCAACTGCACCGAAATGCGGTCGATGCCGCGCTGCTGCACGCTGGCTTCGATGGCCCCCAGCTCGCCGACGCGATTGCGCAGCGTGACCATGCTCTGCTGGATGGCAATGCGCTTGCGCTCCGTGATCTGCGCAGCGGTCAGCGTGGCGCTGATGGTGGGCACGGGGCCATTGTTGATGTCGTAAGTCGCGTCGATGACTACCTTGCGCATGACATCGCGTGCCGCCGACAGGTCGGCGCCCGCCGGGAACGTGACGCGCACACCGCTGACCACGCCGTCTTCATCCACCACCGTCGCAGCGTCCGTGAACGCAACGTTGGCCGTAGTCAGTGCGCGGCGATATTCCTGCTCGTAGCTGTCGATGAGCTGCCGGATCGCGGCATTCACGTCCACCTGGTAAAGCAGGTCCAGACCACCGCGCAGGTCGAGACCCAGCGGCATGGGCCGCAGGCCCAGGGTGCGGAATATCGTTGGCGCCCGCGGGGCGCTCGCCAGTGCGGAAACGTAGGTCGTGCTCAGCGTTTCATTGACCACATCGCGGGCCGCGAGCTGTGCATTGACGGCATCGAACAGCAGCATGGTACGGCCGGTGTCGAGGTAGGAGCGCTTGATGACAACGCCCTTCGCCTTCAGCGCAGCTTCGATGGATTGCCGTCCGGCCTCATCGATGTTGGCGCGATCCTTGCGTGCCACCTGCACCGCAAGGTCTGTACCAAAGAAGTTCGGCGCGGCGACGATCAATGCCACGAGCGACACGACCACGACGAGGATGTATTTCCAGCGGGCGAATTCCAGCATGACGGGTCAAGCGCTCTTGTATGTGCCCTTGGGAACCAGCTGAGAGACCTGGGCTTTCTGCACCTTGATGCGGACGCCCTCGGCGATTTCAACCGTCGCGAAAGTGTCACTGACCTCGATCACGCGGCCGAGA
>JBDSGY010000174.1:0-3854 GCA_039918755.1 Steroidobacteraceae bacterium | reverse complement strand
GTCGACGACCGCAATCGGAACCAGTCCGGTAAGCGTGTCACGCGGCCCGATCGCGAAGTGCAGTTGCTCCACATCCTGGGAGACCTGGTCTTCCAGCGCGAAGGGCGCCAGCTGCAGCAGCCGGGCTTCGTTGCCCGCTGGCAGGTTGACCTGAAACTGGGATACGTCGGCACCTGAGACGAGCAATGCGACGCGCCGGCCAGTGGACAGCGTATGCAGGCCACCACCGGTGTCGGCGCTCGGCAGCGACAGCAGCTGACCGGACGCATCGGCGATCGCCCACGACACCGCGCCATCGCGCAGTGCTGGCAGTCGCAGCAGCAGCCAGTCAGTACTTGCCATTTCTTTCCAGGTTCCTGTGCATAGCGCTACTCGGTACCAAAACTGCGCACAATCGACCGGGCCTGGCCGTTCGCATCACGATACATGAGACTGTACAAGGCGAACTGGGCAGTGCCAATACGAATCCAGGTGTGCAGCCGGAAATAGGAACTGCGTTCGCCGGTGCGGGCCTGCATGTCCTGCTCGTTGGCCGTCAGGACGGCGCGCTTCGGGAAGCAGCCGTTCTTGCGTGACAACGCCAGCGCTTCCGGGGTCTGCGCGCTGTACTGGACGTTGTTCTGGTTGCGCGCGGACAGCGCGAACAGTGAATCCAGCACGATGCCATCGGCCGTGCACACATTGATGGTGTTGGCAGTGGGCGGCAGCGCCGTGATATGCGGCGCCAGCTTCAGGTACAACTCGCGTGTGAAACCCGGCAGCTGCTGCAGTTCCGAGACGCTGCTCACCAGCAGGTTGCCCACCAGATGCGGTGGCTTCTGGGATGTGTAAAGGCTGTCTTCACCGCCATCGGCTTCGGGCAGCACGTTCGGATCCAGCCAGTCCGCGAGCAGCGATGCCCATTTCGGCTCGAGCTCGCACAGTTCGAGCAGCCGCTGGAAAATCTTGAAGGCATTTGCGTTGCGCGTGCCGTCGGCATTCAGCAGCGTGTTGACGTTGAAGCGTCCCTGCTCATCGGTGACCAGGGCTTCGAGTCCGACCTCCGGCGCCACCTCGACCGGTCCATACGGCTGCGCCCAGGGATCCAGCGGCGAGTCGTCCGGATTCCTGTCTTCGCGCAGTCCATAGGCCGCCAGAGCCTCTGCTCCCTGTCCGAGCTGCAGTGCCTGCTCCATGCTGAAACTGGCCACTGAACGGCGGGCCGACATGGCCGTCTCGAAGAAGAGTGTCGCGGCGATCACTACTGCCAGCGCCACCAGGATGAGTGCACTCATGAGAATGACGCCACGCTGTCGTTGCCGGCTGATCATCCGGCCACCTCGATGATGCGCGTCAGCCGGCCCCAGTCCTCCAGTTCCAGCGTTACCTCCACGGCGATGGGGCGCCACCGCAGTTCGCGCTCGGGGCGCGTGCCGCCGCTGAGCGTCGGGGGTGGCCAGCCTTCCTGCCACGTCCTGCCATCGTTCATGAAACGCAATTTGAATGCGCGCACGCCGCCGAGCAGTTCGCGGGAGACCGGCCCCGGCTGCAGCTGCGCATCCAGCACGGTCCAGTACTCGCGGTACAACTTGCCGCCGCGCAACGCATAGCGCACTCGCTGCAGCGTGCTGCGTTCGAGTCCGATGGGGTTCGTCCAGCCGGCGCGCGTGAACGTGACTTCATCGGCACCCAGCAGTGCCGGCTGATGTCCCTCGCCCAGCGGTTCGCGTACCGGGCGCGGGTTCAGCTGACTGAAGTCCTGCACGAAACTGCGCATGGTGAACTGGACAGCCTGCAACCGCATCGCATTGGCGCGCACGCGCTCGCGACTGCCAAGCGCCTGCTGCATCGCTTCGAACGACATGACCGCGAGAATGGCCGCGATCAGCACGGCGATCATGATCTCGACCAGCGTGAAGCCCCGCGCGCTTCTCACGGAGTCTTCCCGGTGGAAGGGGCGCCGTCCGGTGGAGGTGCGCCTCCGGGAGGAGGAGTGCCGGGCCCTGGCACGGAAGCCAGGCTCCAGTCCGGATCGATGCCGCTGGGTTTCATTACGCTTGTGCCGATGAAGCCATAAGCGGTGGCAAGCGCGGCGAATTCGGTCTCTGCCGTTGTGGCGGCCGCCTGGACGCCGGCGGTCGCCGCCGTGGCCACCGAGATATCAATGCGCAGGATGCCTGCGATGCCCTGATCGCTGATCTCCTGTCGCCACCGCCAGTTGCTGCCGGCGTATTCGGTCGTTCCCGTGACGATACCCACTGCAGGCGCCGCGCTTCCCAGACGCAGCTCGCTGATGCGATTGAGCGCCACCCATTCGGCGAAGGATTTCTCGCGCAGATGTCCGACGCTGTCCGCAGACGATGCCAGCGTCGTCATCAGCGCGCCGATGCCCAGGGCAATCACGAACAGCGCTACGACCACCTCGATCAACGTGAAGCCGCCTGTGCCGCGACGGAAGCACGGTTCGCTCATGTGGCGCCTGCAAGATCGGTGGCGTCGACCCGATCGGAGCTGGGCGAGGGCGCGAAGCGCACGCCACCGGCAGCCTGCTCGCGTCGCAGGGTGAGTTCGAACAGGTTCAGGTCGCCGCTGGAGTACAGCATGATCTGCGGCACCAGATCTTCTTCCTTCACGGTTTCGCGCGGCAGCACGATGTCGCGGCCTTCGATGCTCAGTTCCATGACCAGACCCGTCGCGAGATGCCGCACGCGTGTCGCGGTATCACCTTCGATGCGCTGCCAGCGGCCGCTGCGCGGTTCAAACACCAGGAATTCGTAGCCGCCGATGAAGCAGCGCATGCCGTACTCGCGATTCTGCAAACCCGCCTGGTCGCGCAGGTAGTCGGTCAGCGCCAGTATCCGCTCGCGTTCCCTATCAAGATCCCGGTCACCGCCGGTGACCCCCAGCGAAAGCACGGCGCCGGCGATCATGATGCCGATGATCAGCAGCACCACGAGGATTTCGATCAGCGTGAAGCCGGCGCTGCGGCGCCGTGGACTACTCGTCCAGATTCCAGTTGCCGATATCCGCATCGGACTTCTCGCCGCCGGCCTGTCCGTCTGCGCCCAGTGTGTACAGATCGAGGTCGCCGTGTGTGCCGGGGCTTTCATACAAGTAGTCGCGCCCCCAGGGGTCCTTGCTCACGCGTTTGATGTAGCCGCCATCCTTCCAGTGCGTGACAGCCGGATCCGCCGGCTTCTGCACCAGGGCAGCAAGTCCCTGTTCGGTGGTGGGGTAGCGGAAGTTGTCGAGCTTGTAGAGCGTCAGCGCCGTTTCGAGCTGGCGGATGTCCTGCTTGGCCTTCGACACGCGCGCGTTGTCGACATTGCCCATCAGCTGCTGCGTGACCACCGCGGCCAACAGCCCGATGATCACCACCACGACCATGATCTCGATCAGCGTGAATCCGCGCTGCAATCCGTGATTCCGGCGAGTCATACTGGATACCTGCGGCCTGACAAAGAACTGGCCGGATCATAGCAAACGGTACCTGCAATCCCGTGACATCGCACACATCCCGCCCCGATATCGCACGGTCGCTGAACTGCGACGGCCGCTACGGCGTCGGGCTGCTGCTGTGCGCGGCGCTGCTGCTGGCGCCGCTGGCCGGCGGCGAGACGCTGGAACGGCTGTGGCGCTACGAGCGCGGCGCGGTGGCGGCAGGGCAGTGGTGGCGGCTGCTTACGGCGCATGCAGTCCATCTGGACGTGCAGCACGCGCTGCTCAATTGCGTGGGTCTCGCCTTGCTGTGGGCCCTGTTCGCACGCACCTATCGGATGGCGCAATGGCTGTGGGCCCTCTGCATCACGATCCTGACCATCGATGCCGGCTTCTGGTTCATTTCCACGGGGCTGCAATGGTATGTCGGCGCCTCC
>JBDSGY010000173.1:0-10477 GCA_039918755.1 Steroidobacteraceae bacterium | reverse complement strand
GATCGTCGTCTCGATGTCGATGCCGCTGCCATCGGCCGAAGGTGTAAACCTCTCGACCGTATGCAGTTGTGCGCTGGTGGGCTGGCCGCGTGCATCGAGCTCGGCATAGCCATTGAAGCCAAGCGTGTCGACCACCAGCGTGCCTGCCTCCCAGTGACCCACCGAGTCACCGACATAGTCCTGCTCGAGCTTTGCGGGGTGCGTGGCGTTCATGCGAATGCGGCGAACCATGCGCGGCATCTCGAAGAGCACGGTGACTTCACTGCCTGATTCCAGGATCACGATTTTTTCGCGCGGCATCGTCATGGTGGACACTGCGCCGGGGCGGCAGGATGTCCAGGCGGTCTGCATGATGCTGCCACGCTGCATGGCCGCGGCATTGCTGTCGACAATGCCCTGTCCGGTGCTGGACAGCGGTGCATTGGGAACCATGAATCCAAACGTCTTCGGCTCCCACACACCTGCCATGCGCGCAGTGGGTGTCATGGGCATAGCCGCAGGGGCTGCCTGCGCCGCGACGCGTGCCGCCCTGATGGGGCCGGGGGGGACCTTTTCCGCCGGCTCGCCGCGCGCCATCCGGTCTGGGCACACGTCGTCGACCACCTTCGCCGAGGCATCCCGATGGAAGGTCAGCACCGTCTCCCACGGCCGGGTGAAATTCTCCGGATCCTCGATGGTGATGCGGTCCTCCAGCCGGCCGTCCGGCAACACACGGATGCGCTCGGTGAGCGTCAACTGGTCCGAGTGGGGCAAACCCGATGCATCCATCACCGTTGCATCGATCAGCCCCACCGTGCGAATCACCAGCGCACCCCCTTCCCAGTGACCTACCGGGAATCCCATGGTCAGCGGCAGTGGCGGGTCCACTGTTCCGGCGCCGAGATCCACGATGCGGAACCACCTGTACCAGCCATGGATGAAGGCAACGCGGTTGCCGTCTGAGCGGATCTCCAGCGGATAATTCATCGTGAGGATGCGCGGCATGCCGGGGCCGGCGCACCACGTTGTAGGGTCGAACGACGTGTCGCCCGCGGCAAGTCGTTGGCGACGAGCAGCATAGACCTTCGATGCTTCTGCGGTGAGTGGCGGCGGCTTGCCGTCCGGCATGAGCAGTGCGCGCGGCGCGGCGTCGGGCACCCAGATTCCGAGCAGCCCGGCAGGTGCGGCAGCAGGCCTGGCAGAATCATTCAACGCCGTGGAGACGCACGCCGCGATCGCGACGCCGCATAGCAGCATCCCCCAGGAGTGCAGGCGGCGCACGGTCAGGGTGCCTTCGGTGCAGGCGGCGCAGGGGCAGGTGCCCCGCCGAACTTCGCAGCCACACCATCCAGCTTCTGCCCATCGGCAAACGTGAGCACCCGCAGCGTGCCATAGGGCTTGCCATTGCGCGCCGGGGAGAGATTCATCGTCACCACATCACCCGCCTTGACACTGTTCTTGCGCCAACCCATGTTGATGTTCAGGCTCGGGGATCCGATCTCGACCGACCACTGGATCTTTTCCCCGCCTTCACCATCCGTCAGGAGCTGAATATAGGAGTGCGGATTGGTCCACTGCACTTCCTTGACGATGCCCTTGATTGTGACCTGCTTTGTGTAGTCGAATTCAGCGGTAGAGTGATGGGCAGGTGCCAGCGGGGAATGACCCATCGCAAGAACTGCGAGCAGCATTGTCGAAAACCGCGTGATTGAACGCATGCCGCGCCCCCTTTCCATACTTAGAAATAACAACCAGACCATTTGAAGCCGGGACCAACGTCTCAACCATACCCCAGGAGCGCGCCCATGAGAATTCCTATCTCAAGGATTTTTTCCACTCTGCTACTGCTGACGGCCTCGGTGGGCGTCAGTGCTGCCGATTCCATGCAGGCCATCGCAGATCGCACGCTGATTCGCGAGTTGATGGACCGATACGGCATCGTGCATGACCTGGGAAGCCCCGAGGAGTACGCGGATCTGTTCACCGCAGACGGCGAGATCGCAGTCGCCGCTGGCGGGCCCGCCATCGTCAAGGGCCGGCAGGCACTGATTGCGCAAGCCCGCAAGGATCACGAGCGCTTCGGCAACGAGCCTGCAGCGAACGGCAAGACCACATCGATCATGCGACACCTGATCAGCAATACGCTGATCACCAATACCAGCGCCGACACGGCAACGGGTAGCTGTTACGTAACCACGATCGTGAAGAAAGGCGATGTCGGACCCGCGATCCTGAGCATTTCCCGCTACACGGACCGGTACACGAAGCAAGGTGGGGAATGGCGCATCCAGAGACGGGAAATCACCATCGAATTTGGCAATTCGGAACTGGGCAAGCAGCTTGGATTCGGTGGCCGCTGATGATCGCAATCACTCCGGCACGGTTGCGGGCAGCCTTGCTCTCCGTGGCGCTGTCGGGTGCTTGCCTGTATGCGGTTGCGCAGCAGGTCCCGGATATCGGCTTCGTCAGCGTAGGCCGCGCGGCCCCGCTGCAGGACGACGTCAACAGTCGTGAACCCGTAGGCGCCACGGTGCAGCGCGATGGCAGCTTTAACGGTGCGGCGCGCGCGGGGCAGCTTCCATCCGGCGTCAAACCTCTGGCCCGCGACCTGTTCACTACCCGCGATTTCTATGCGGACCGGGCGCTATGGAGCGACCCGCGGTACTTCCGCTGCAACAGCCTGATTGCCATCGAGACGCTGTGGGCCGGTGCCGCCGGCGGCGCGATCGGCAAGGATCCGCCCGCCTCCGCCCCCTGGGGACATTGCGAGCGCGATTACCCGCGCCGTGCGATCGTCAGTCCGTACGGGTTCCGCACAGCACAGGCCCACTATGAAGCGCTGCTTGCGGAAACCCGCAAGCGCGGCGGACCTACCGTGCACACCGGTGCGACGCTGCCGGATGAATGGAATGGCGTCTACCGCCAGCCTCGCTTCAGTCCACGCAACGACAACTGGATCGCCATGCGCCATGTGCAGGTGCCGACGATCCTCTCCCTGCTGACCGAACCGTACCGGCAGCGCCTGGTACAGGAAACCTATCATCACGGGCACACGAACAAGCCGATGTGGCCTTCGCAGTACTGCTGGCCAGAGGGATTCATGCGGCGGTGGCACGAATGGGCGGCGTATGACCGCCAGATCATGGTCACGCCGCAACTGGTGCAGATCTACATGAGCGGCGCCATGAACTTCGTTACCAACATCCACGTGGGCCGTGCGTTCCGGATGGACGGCCCGGTACCCCACCTGGGCGAGCAGGTGCCGCGCTGGTACGGCGAAACCATCGGCTTCTGGGACCACGACACGCTGATCACCTGGACCTCGAACATCCAGCCGTGGACGTCACACACGGCGTTCGAGCACTCCGGAAAGATGCAGTCCATCGAGATCTACACGACGCTGCGCGATGCGCGGGGCAAGTTCACCGGCGTGAACCATGAGGCGATCCTCTACGATCCGGACGCGCTCGTGGACCCCATTCGCATCATCGAGCGCATGGACAAGCGCGCGGACTTCGCCGATACGGAAGTGAACCCCATCGTGTTCACAGAATGCATCCAGACGATCTATCCGGTGAAGGGAACCGCGACACCGCTGACACCCGGGCGCGTCATCGAGTTCGAAGTGCCTGACATGTACGGGCGGCCCTGGGCGCAGATGTGGGAAAAATACTGGGAGCAGGGAATGAAGAAGCCGGATGAGGAAGACCTGTTCGATTTCAGCAAGGAGCCTGGCAAGTGAAAAACTGGTTGCGGACTTTCTCTGGCGCGATGCTGGCCATGACTCTGCTGTGCAGCGGCGCGCGTGCATTCGCGCAGCAGACGCCTGCCGGGCAGCTGCTCGAGCAGGTAGCGACGGCGATGGGGGGCCGCGATCGACTGCAGCGTATCGACACGCTGGTCTACACCGGCTTCGGGCAGGACGCCTACATGGACGGAGGCGGCAACATCACGGCCGAGGCCAATGTGCCACCGAAGTGGCGGGCCATTGCCGACGCGCAGCGCAGCTTCCAGCTGGCGACGCGTCGCGCCCTGCTGCAGCAACGACGGGCGCCCATGTTTCCATTCGCAGCGCCGTTCGGCCTGAACTGGAACCGCACCACATCGCAGCAGGCGGATGCGGAGCTGCTCGACCACCCACTGCCCGCCGTGCGCGCTGCGTTGGACCCTGCGGCGCGACTGGAATCGGTGAGCGTCGAGAATGGGTTGCCTGTGCTGCAGTTCACCACTGCCGAAGGCACTGCCATTTCGATGGGCGTCGATCCTGTTACCCATCTGCCGGCCTGGACGCGCCGTGTGGTACCGCATGCCAATCTCGGTGAAGTCGCGGTCACCGCCTGGTTCACCGGCTATGTGGCGCAGGATGGCGTAATGCTGCCTTACGGTCTCATGAACCGCATCGACTGGCGAGACCAGGTGACGCTGATGTTCCAGGTGGATTCCTACCGCCTAAACGTTTCTCCGGACCAGATGCCCGCGTTTCCGCCCGCGCCCGCGGCGTCCGTCACGGCACCACGGGCCGCGACGCCAGTAACGGTCACGCCGCTCGCAAAGGGTGTGTGGGATGTGCGCGTGGGCAACAACAACGGTGGCCCCGTCATCGAATTCGCCGACCACCTGGTGCTGTTCGAGGCCAACGGCAGTGCCGCGGCCACGCTGGCGCGCATTGATGCAGCCAACCGTCTCGTCGCCGGCAAGCAGGTGACGACGCTTATCGTCACCCACCATCACTTCGACCACACCGCGGGTTTGCGGGCTGCGGTCTCCCGCGGCCTTGCCGTCGTTTCGCATCGGGGCAATGAAGCCATCTTCCGCGAGATGATTGCGCGTCCTGCCGTGAACTTTCCGGATGACCTCGCCAGGAATCCGCATCCCCTGGTGTTTACGCCTGTAGACGAACGCCTCGTATTGCAGGATGCGACGCAGCGTCTGGAGATCTACCACGTGCTTGCGCACTCGCATATGGCCAACGCCGTGTTCGCTTATCTGCCCGCAGCCCGAATCATGATGGAAGGAGATATGGGCGACGCGGAATGGACCTGGCACTGGTGGGCAGGCGCGCTGACCGCAAACCTGAAGGCCTATGGCCTCGACCCCCGGCTGAATGTGGCGGTGCACGGCCCGAACGGGGGACTTCCACTCGATCAGACGCTTGCGAACAACCTGCGGCAGATGCAGGAGGCGCAGAAATTTTGCGCACAACAGCAGACCGCTGGCGTTCCCGTGTTCGGATGCCCGGTGCAATACGGCCCCTCAGGGGCATTGCCACTGACGGTGCACCCATGAACAGGTTCCATCCGGAAATCTGGATCTGCGCAATGGCGGCCGCGATGCTGGCGCGCGCACTGCCCGCAGCTGAGCCGAAGCTGCCGTTCGACATCAAGCAGTTGAGCATAGGCCTGCCAGAGGCTGGTGCACCGCGGGCCGTGGTCGGTCCATATGCCGTGGTCGCAGAGTCACCATCCGCTTCGCCAGGACTGCGGATCTACCGACCGCGCGATCTCGCTGGGTTCCCGACGCGGGACACCCTTCCCATCGTGGTCTGGGGCAATGGCGCCTGCCTCGCGGACGGCAGCGAATTTGCCGGCTATCTGTCGACCATTGCGTCGTACGGCTTCCTGGTCGTCGGGACGGCGCCAGTAGCTGGCAACCCCCAGGCGCGCATCACCGCGGCCCACCTGATCAAGGCGCTCGACTGGGCGCAGGCCGAGGGCGCTCGCAAGGCGTCGCCGCTCGCCGGCAAGATCCGGACCGATGCTGTTGCAGTGATGGGCATGTCCTGTGGCGGCAACCTTGCGCTGGAGGCAGCGCGCGACCGTCGGGTCAGGACACTCGGCATGTGGAATTCGGGGGTGTGGATCACTGGTGAAATGCGCACGGGCGACGGCACACTGCTGGTCGGCACAACGAAGAAGGACCTGGCCTTCATTCACACCCCCACTCTCTACATCAACGGCGACAAGATCGATCCAGCGATGGCCAATGCGGCGGACGATGTGGCGCGGCTGAAGGTGCCAGTTTTCTTCGGTTCGCGTCACGGCGCGGGCCATTCCGGCACCTACTCGCATGCCAACGGCGGCGAGTTCGCGAACATTGCCGTGGCCTGGCTGCGCTGGCAGCTCAAAGGCGACAAGCAGTCGGGCCAGACTTTTACGGGCGCGGACTGCTTGCTGTGCCGGGACCCGAACTGGACGGTGACGAAGAAGTCACTTTGATTCCGACTCTTGCCCGCTGTGCGCGCGCTGGTATTTACCCACAGCGCGCCGTGCCATCCGTCGCGCGGCATCTGCGGCATTGTCGAACAGCCGGTCCTCTCCCAGTTCCTCGACCATCTGCTGCTGTGCCTCGATGAAGAGCTTGTCCTCAACGATGGCGGCGGCGACCTGTTCGAAGACGATCGCTGTGGCTTCCGGGTCGTGCGTCGCGTGGCCGTTGCTGACGGAATAGAAGTAATAGCACGCGTTGGCGGTGGCAGGCGTGGCAGTGTGGAAGATGCGCATGTCAAATCGAGGCGCCCCGGCAGTGGCACGATCACCTGCCGCCGGCACGCCGCCTGAATATTGCAATACCGTGCTGGGTGCGATGAAGTCGAATTCCTGCCAGCGATCGATCATTCCGGCGAACGGCACGCAGGCGCAATAGGCAGGCGGCGGCGGCGCATCGCGCATCATTCGCTCGTATCGGAGCCCCGCCGGCGTCGCCTGCAGCGAAGCGCTGGCGTGCATGTGCACATTGGGATCCGAGCCCCCGACGGTGCCGGCATGGACGTAGGCAAGATGCGTCGCATCAAGCAGGTTGTCGGCGATCAGGAGGAAGGCACATTTCACAGGGGTCATGGTCTGACGGCAGGGCCACGCGGGATCGTCGTGAAACGGGTAGTCCACGATCAGCGTCGCATCTGCACGCTCGGCATCGCCAATCCATATCCAGAGCATCTGGTTCTTCTCAACCAGGGGGAATTTCTTCACTTTGGCCCTGGGCGGAATGATGTCCTGGTTTGGGATTTCCACGCAGTGGCCGGAACAGCCGTAAACGACGCCGTGGTAATTGCAGCGGATGCCGTTGGCTACAACGGTGCCCAGGCTGAGCGGCGCGCCGCGGTGGGCACAGCTGTCGATCAGCGCAACTGCCTCGCCCGCAAGCGTGCGAAACAGGACCACTGGCTCGTCGCAGATGCGGCGAGCCATCGGCTTTACACTGATCTCGCTGGACCAGGCCGCAAGATACCAGGCGTTTTGCACGATCATAAGGGCCGCCGAATCAGCAACAGTGTGTCAGGGATTGAGCATTGTGCGCCTGATTGTAGCCGGTGCCCGCCTCTGACTTGCATGGGCTATGATGACTTTAGACCAGCGCCAGGCCGGCCGCCCGCAGTGTGGGCAGAATCATGCTTAGAGGTGATTTCATGAAGACATCCCACCGGCGTGACTGCCGCCTTCACCGGCTTTCGCAAGACTCCACCACACAGCGACGCTAGGATTCGCCTTCGATGCGTTCACCAGGAAAAACGCTGCTGCAACTGTGGCGACGCCTGCGTCCATTGCCTGGCGGCACCTGGCTGTTCTCGCGCATCTTTGGCTGGCGCGTTCCCTACTCCGGTTCGGTGCGACCGCATGTTCGCGTGCTCGCACCGGGTCATGCCGAGGTCGAGATCCCGGACCGCCGGGCCAATCGCCAGCACCTGGGTTCGGTCCACGCCATCGCATTGTTGAACGTTGCAGAGCAAGCCAGTGGCCTGGCGCTGCTCACAGGGCTGCCGGATGGCACCCGGGGCATCGTCGCCCAGATCTCGATGCAATATCTCAAGAAGGCACGTGGCACGATCCGCGCGGTGAGCCATGTGGTCGCACCGGTGGTCACGGGGGACATCGAGTTTGACGTAACCGTGGACTGCCGCGATGCCAGCGCCGACGTCGTCGCACACGCCACTGTTCGCTGGCGGCTGGGGATGCAGCGTTGATGGAGACTGTCTTCACGCGTCAGGCGGGCGTTGCCGTGCCGCTGATCTGCGGGCCGATGTACCCCTGTTCCAATCCGGAACTGGTGGCTGCCGTCAGCGAGGCCGGGGGCCTCGGCATCGTGCAACCCATTGCGCTCACCTATGTGCATGGCCACGAATTGCGTGCGGGATTGCGCCACATCCGGTCACTTACCAACAAGCCGGTGGGTTTCAATGCCCTGATCGAGGCGAGCAGCCAGACCTACCTCGACCGGATGCGGCAATGGATCGACGTGGCGCTCGAAGAAGGAGTGCGATTCTTCATCACCTCACTCGGAAATCCACAGTGGGTGTGCGAGCGCGTGCACGCCGTGGGCGGTGTCGTCTATCACGATGTCACCGAGGCCCGTTGGGCGCGCAAGGCCGTCGATGGTGGCGCGGACGGTCTGATCGCCGTGAATTCCCGTGCCGGCGGGCATTCCGGCAGCCGCAATGCGGAGGCGCTGTTGGAGGAACTGCGCCCATTTGGCCTGCCAGTGGTCGCAGCCGGTGGAATCGGCACGCCGGAGGAATTCGCGCGCCATCTGCGGATGGGATACGTCGCGGCACAACTCGGCACGCGCTTCATCGCCACCCCTGAGTGCCGCGCCAGCAACGCCTACAAGCAGGCGATCCTTGCGGCGCAGCCTTCCGACATCGTGCACACCGAACGGCTTACCGGCGTGCCGGTGGCCGTGATCCGCAATGCCTTCATCGAACGCTACGGCACGCACGCAGGCCCGTTCGCACGATGGATGCTGCGCGGGCATCGGCGCAAGCACTGGATGCGTACGCTTTACACGCTCCGCTCCCTGCGCGGACTGCGTGGCTCTCTGGCGTCGGAGTCCGCCACCGGCTACTGGCAGGCGGGCATGTCCGTCGGCGGGATCGATTCGATCGAGCCAGCCGCGGAGATTGTGCAGCGCTTCGGAGCGGCGGTTACGTCCGGCTGATACGGTACGTCTGTCCACGGGCGCAGGTGGAAGATCCTCCGGCGTATAGTCCTGCGCCTACAAGGTATCTGGAATTATTCCTAGCGCGGCGACCCGGGAAGGGAATAACAATGCTCCTGCGGAATCTTCCCTGGAGAACAAAATGCGTATTGGAAAAACAGCAGCAGTAATTGTTCTGGCGGCTTGCGTCGTTGGCGTTGCGGGCTGCGACGTCGAAAAGAAGAAGGACGGCGATATCACGCTGCCCCAGTACGAAGTCAGCAAGACCAAGGACGGGAATGTCACGGTCCCGACCTACGAGGTGACGACACCAGATGTCACCGTCGAGAAGAAAGAAGTGGAAGTGACGGTGCCGAAGGTGACCACCGAAAAGGAAACGGTGACCGTCCCCCACGTCGAAATCAAGCCCGCGAGCGAAAAGTAACCAGCGGCTGCAGCCCTGCCGCATTTCGACACCGGGGCGCACTCGCGCTGGGAAGTCGGCAGCATGTGATCACTGCTCGCCAGCGAGGCGGCGCGGAATCCGACGCACACTGGTATGCGTGTCGAGCGCTCTTGTACACTCGCTCAATGAGCACCGGCTATGTGTTTGCACCACCCGCACGCGTCTCGGCCGCGGTACGGGACACCGCCGACCGCTTCCCGGTTCGACGCATCTTCTGTGTCGGGCGCAACTACGCGGCGCACGTGCGCGAAATGGGGGGCGACCCCAGGAGTGAACCCCCGATCTTCTTCACGAAGCCCGCCGATGCGCTGGTGGCAGGCGGCACGGCCGTGCCCTATCCGCCGGGCACCCGGGACCTCCATTACGAGGTTGAGCTGGTGGTGGCGCTGCACAGCGGCGGCAAGCGGATTCCCGCATCCACGGCGCTGACCCACGTCTACGGATATGCCGTTGGCAATGATCTGACGAGGCGCGATCTGCAGGCACAGGCCAGATCGCGCGGCCAACCATGGGACATGGCAAAGGGGTTTGATGCCTCTGCGCAGATGGCGCTCATCAACCCGGTCGAACGCTTTGGGCATCCTTCGGGCAATGCCATCTGGCTCAGGGTGAACGGCGAGCAGCGACAGCAGTCCACCCTCGACCAGATGATCTGGTCAGTCCCGGAGATCATCAGCGGCCTGTCAGCGCTGGTGGAGCTGCAACCGGGCGACCTGATCTACACCGGCACCCCTGACGGCGTCGGAGCACTGCTGCCGGGTGACCTGGTCACGGCAGGCATCGAAGGACTGGACCAACTGGAATTCCGCATCGTCGCGGGTTCGCCTTAAGTTGCGGGCTGCGCTGCAGTGAGACAGCACTTCGGGCGCATGGTGCTGCTCGCGGCCTGCACATCGCTCGGGCCACTCAGCCTCAATCTGTACCTGCCATCTGTTCCCGCGGTACAGACGCATTTCACCGCGACCGTCGCCGCAGTGCAGTCCACGGTCAGTCTTGCGCTGCTTGCCTTTGGCCTCGGGCTGGTGCTGCTGGGTCCGCTGACCGATCGCTACGGACGCCGCCCCTGCCTGCTTGGCGGACTCATCCTGTTCATCGCAGGCGCGGCGGTGGCAGCGCTCGCCA
>JBDSGY010000172.1:0-2724 GCA_039918755.1 Steroidobacteraceae bacterium | reverse complement strand
GCTCAGCTCCGAACTGCTGGCACTGGCTGTGCGGGTGCAGAGATGATGGCACCGTTGTCCAGCACGCTGCGCTCGCTGTTCGGCGGCTTCACCTCGGTGCGCGGCAAACTCACTGCTGTCCTGGTGCTGACAACCGTGGCCGCGCTGCTGACGATGACCGTCGCGCTGCTGCATCGTGACCTGACCGACTATCGCCGCTCGCTCGCGGCAGACCTCAATACCCAGGCAGGCATTCTCGCCCAGCTCACCGCGCCGGCCATCGCGTTCGACGACCAGCGCGTGGCCGAACGCAACCTCGCCGCGCTCTCTGCCAAACCCGCCGTGCTGTCTGCTGCGCTCTATTCCGTCAGCGGTGATCTCTACGCCCGCTACGTCCGCGCGGGCGCAGCAGAGCCCCCCCAGCGGCTGCAGATGCAAGCCGTCGCAACGCGCCTGTCCAGCGGCCGGATGGAAGTGACGCAGAACGTGCTGCAGAACGGCGAATACCTCGGCGTGATCTACCTCAGCGCCGCCTACGATGTCTGGGGTCACGTCAGGGCTTACACGGGCATCCTTGGCCTGATGCTGGTGCTAAGCATGGCCGTGGCGCTCACTTTTGCCGCCGGACTGAGGCGCAGCATCACCGGTCCGGTCGAAGCACTCGCCGCCGTGGCCCATGACATCGTCACGCGGCGCGACACCTCGTTGCGCGCCCCGGCCACGCCGCTGGAGGAATTCGCGCTGGTGGTCAAGGCCTTCAATAGCGTGCTCGACGAATCCGAGGCGCGCACACGCGAGCTGCAGGAATTGAACCTGGCGCTGCGGCAGAGCGAGAAGCTGTATCGGGCCATCGGCGAATCCATCAACTACGGGGTGTGGGTCTGCGATGCAGCTGGCCGCAATCTCTACGCGAGTGATTCGTTCCTGCGCCTGGTGGGAATCACCCAGGAGCAGTGTTCCGGCCGCGGCTGGGGCGATCTGCTGCATCCGGATGATGTTGCCGCCACGATCGTGGCGTGGCAGGAATGCGTCGAAACCGGCTCGCCCTGGTATCGCGAGCACCGCTTCCTCGGCGCCGACCAGCGCTATCACCCGGTGCTCGCCCAGGGCGTTCCGATGCGTGACGAAGAAGGCGGCATCACGGGCTGGGCCGGCATCAGTCTCGACATCAGCCGCATCAAGGAAACCGAAGACGCCTTGCGCGAAGCCGACCGCCGCAAGGACGACTTCCTGGCAACGCTTGCACATGAGCTGCGCAATCCACTGGCGCCGATCCGGCACGCGGCGAAACTGCTGGGGCGCACGGGCCTGGAGGAAGCACAGGCGCAGACGGCGCGCGAGATCATCAGCCGCCAGGTCGCACGCATGGCGCTGCTGCTGGACGATCTGCTCGAAGTGTCGCGCATTACGCGCGGCCGCCTGGAACTGCGCAAGGAGAGCGTGCTGCTCTCGACGCTGGTGAAGGCGGCCGTCGAGACCAGCAAGCCGCTCCTCGATGCCAAGAAGCATGAGTTCACCATCCGCATGCCAGACACGCCTCTGGAACTGGACGTCGACTCGCTGCGCATCTCGCAGGCGCTGTCCAACCTGCTGACCAATGCCGCCAAGTACACCGACCCCGGTGGCCGCATCACGCTCGACATCCAGAACTCGGCGACGGAGCTTGCATTTACCGTCACGGATTCGGGCATCGGCCTGCCTGCCGCCGTGCTGCCGACTATTTTCGAGATGTTCTCGCAGGTCGACTCCGCCATCGATCGCTCGGAGGGAGGCCTCGGCATCGGCCTGGCGCTGGTGAAAGGTCTGGTGGTGCTGCATGGCGGTACGGTCGAGGCAGCCAGCGAGGGACTCGGCAAGGGCAGCACATTCACGATCCACATTCCCGGTGCTGCAGTCCGCGAGGTCGTTGCCGAGACGGGCACCCGGGAACAACTGACGAGGGAACAGGGGCCGACCGGCAAGATCCTGGTGGTGGACGACAATCGCGATGCGGCCGGTTCCCTGGCCATGGTGCTGAACAGCTCCGGACACAGCGTGCTCACTGCCCATTCCGGTGAACAGGCGCTGCAGATCGGCGCTGCGGAATGCCCCGATGCCATCGTGCTGGACATCGGCATGCCCGGAATGAATGGATATGAAGTGGCCCGCAGGATCCGGCAAGGCAACTGGGGCAAGTCCGTGTTCCTGGTGGCCCTCACCGGCTGGGGCCAGAAGGAAGACATCGAACGTGCCATCGCCGCCGGTTTTGATTTCCACATGACCAAGCCCGCAGATCCGGAGCGGATCGAGCAGGTGCTTGCACAGTTCCTGAATTCAAGCGGTCGGAACGCTGCGCAGGAGAACCAGCATCAAAAACGAAAGTGAAATATCGCCAGGCATTCGCGTCATCGTTGCCGAAGACAACGACGACCTGCGCGCCTTGATGCCCGTGCTGATCAACGAAACCGGCGACCTGCATTGCCCGGCGTCCACCGCCTATCTCGATGAGGTGGGACCATTGATCGCTCAACATCAGGCGCAGGTCGCGATACTCGATATCGAACTGCGGGGCGGCTCGTCACTGAAACGCCTGCCATCGCTGCGACAGCAGTTCCCGGCCACGCGCTTCATCATCCACAGCGGGCACTCCAATCCCATGCTGATTCGCACTGCGCACGAATCCGGGGCTGATGCCTATGTGCTGAAGTCCGGAGACTTCGACGAACTCCTCGACGCGATCCGCGGGCCGCGCATCAGCGGACCGTA
>JBDSGY010000171.1:0-3130 GCA_039918755.1 Steroidobacteraceae bacterium | reverse complement strand
GCAGTTCACGGGCGCGCGCTGCGGCTTGTGCACCAACGCTGCGTGGCAGGATGTGGCCGGCCACGGACTGAAGTAAATTTACCGGTAGTTTGCGGAGGCGGCAGATGAGCAGAAAAGCGGCATCCATGGCGCTGCTGCTGTGCATGGTTGGCACTGCGGTGGCTGCACCTCCGGATCTGACGGGCATCTGGTCCATGCAGGCCGACGGCAAGGCCGCCGGTGTCCTCAATGGCGTCGGCGATTTCCAGAAGACAGCGCCCTTCACACCGACGGCGCGGCGCAGGGTCTCCGAGTACAACGGGTTGGTGGACCCCACCGGCGAAACACCCGGTACGTACTGCGTGCAGCATGGCATGCCGCTGGCCGTGTTTCTGGGTGGTGGTTATCCGGTGGAGTTCGTGCAGCGTCCTGAACAACTGACGATTCTTTATGAGGGCCACCGCGAGGTCCGGCGGGTTTTCCTCGACGGTCGCAAGATCGACCCCGCTGACCTTCTGCCTTCACGTGACGGCACTTCCTGGGGCCACTGGGAAGGCGACACCCTGGTAGTGGAAACCATCAGCCTGCAAGACAGCATCGACCAGCCTACCGCGCACAGCGAGAACGCGCGCATTGTCGAACGTTACACACCGCGCATGGATGGCCGCATGCGCCGGATGAAGGTGGAGGTCACCATCCACGATCCGGAGTTCTACAGCACGCCCCCGGTGCTCGCGCGGGAATATACGCAAGTGATCGAAGGACGCATGCTGGATTACGACTGCCCCGCCTCAGCATGGGAAGACCACCTGGAAGACTTGCGGAACAAGGCGCGGAAGTAACTGGTCCCTGAGATACATTTTCCGAGATGCGCAACTACCGACTCGCACCCGCCCTGCTCGCCTGCGCCGCCACGCTGAGCCTGCCCGTCTCCGCGGCGCAGCCCTCCCTGTCGAAACAGGAAAAGAAAATCGTGGCCGTCGCCGCAGCGCAGAACGCGCCAGCCATCGCGCTGCTCGAACGGCTGGTGAACATCAACAGCGGCACGATGAATCTGCAAGGCGTCGAGCAGGTCGGCCGCATCATGATCGGTGAGCTTGCGCAACTGGGCTTCACGACCCGCTGGGTGCCCATGGCGGCAGTGGGACGTGCGGGTCACGTGGTGGCCGAGCACAAGGGGTCCGGACGCGGTCGCCGCATGCTGCTGATCGGGCATCTGGACACCGTGTTCGAGAAGGACAGTCCTTTCCAGAAGTTCGCAAGGCGCGGCGACATTGCGGAAGGACCAGGCGTGAACGACATGAAGGATGGCCTGGCCATCATGGTGTCGGCACTGCGCGCCATGCAGGTGGCGGGCACATTGCACGACGCGGACATCACGATCGTGCTGAATGGAGACGAGGAAGATTCCGGTGAGCCGCAGTCCGTCTCACGCGCCGACTTGATCGCCGCCGCCGCGCACAGTGACGTCGCGCTGGAGTTCGAATCCCTGGCGACGGAAAACGGCCGCGACATGGGCTCGGTCAGCCGCCGCAGCAGCTCCACCTGGACGGTGCGCACCACTGCCAGACCGGGGCACTCCTCAGGCATCTTCTCGGCAGAGGCCGGTTTCGGTGCAACCTACGAACTGGCGCGCATCCTCGACACCTTCCGCCGCGACCTGCGCGAGAAGGATGCGACGTACAACGTCGGGCTGATCCTGGGCGGCGCAACCGCCGCCCTGAATCCGACCGAGACCGTTGGCGCCGCAACTGGCAAGAGCAACATCATCGCCGCCGAAGCCCTCGCGCGCGGCGACTTGCGGACCATCAGCAACGAACAGACCGAACGCCTGCGTGCGCGGATGAGCGAAATCGTCGCCCAGCATCTGCCGGGTGCGCAGGCCGCGATCAGCTTCGCAGCGGAGAGCTACCCTGCCATGCCGCCGACGGCAGGCAATCGCGCCCTGCTGTCCATGCTCAACGGGATCAATCGCGACCTCGGGTTGCCGGACATGCCGGAGCTGGACCCGCTGCAGCGCGGAGCGGGCGACATCTCGTTCGTGGCCGACAAGGTCGATGGGCTGATCGGCTTCGGCGCGGTTGGCAAGGGCAGTCACGCGCCGGGCGAAACCGTGGATCTCTCGAGTTTCGACCGACAGATCAAGCGCGCTGCGCTGTTGATGACACGGTTGTCCGCGGATCGCCGTCCCAAACCCTGATCACGATGTTCCACCGGGCGGCGCAGTGCCGCTGCACAGCCACGTGAGGAAGAAGGCTACTTTTCCGAAAAGAACTTCATGATCCGGGCTGTGCTCGGTGCAACCATGGAGCCGTGGGTGCCGCCGGCAATCTCCACGTAGGTCACATCACCGCCGGCAGCCTTGAGCGCCGCTACGGCCTGCTTGCTGACAGTCACCGTGTCGGTTTCCTGTTCACCAACGGCCACCAGGACCGGTATGCCGGCAAGCTTCTTGATATCGAGTTCCTTCAAGCCGTTTTCGTTGATGCCGGACATCGGCGCAATAGCCGCCCACATGCCGATATGTTTCTGTCCAAGGAACCAGGTGCCGAAGCCGCCCATGGAGTGGCCCATCAGGTAAGTGCGCTTTGCATCGATCTTGTATTCGCGCTTCACGATTTCGATCACTTTCATCACATCCAGCTCGCTCAGTTCGCGCTCGAGCAATTGCTCCTTTTCAGACCCGGTCTGCGGAACCGGCAGCCTGGAACCTGGCGGCGGCGCGCCCGGTACCGAAAGCGGTGCGCCATACCAGCCACTCGGCGAATAGCCATTGGGCGCGACACAGATGAACCCGTATTGCTCGCACAAAGCCGGCAGTTCCTTGACGAGCGAAAAGAAGAAGCCGTAGTTCACTCCATAGCCATGAAGTGCCACCACCAGCGGAGCCCCGGCCCGGGCGTCATACTTCTGGGGAACATAGAGGTGATAACCCATCTCTCTGCCGGCCTTTTCAAGACGGTAGTGACGCTCCTGAAACCCTTTCGCACCGGGCGTCTGGGGCAGCGCCGAAAGCGCTTCGCTGGATGCACCTGGCCCCACGAATGACGGTGCCGGAGCCTGGCCTGCCACTGCCACCCCGATGAGTGAGTTGAGTAGCAATGTCATCCACAGTTGTCTTCTTGAAAACACGATGTTCCCCGGATTGTTG
>JBDSGY010000170.1:0-2665 GCA_039918755.1 Steroidobacteraceae bacterium | reverse complement strand
CACTGCATCCACCCCGGTGGCATCCAGCGCATCGATTTCCTCGTTGAGCTGCATCGAACCGATCTCGGCCGCGAAGGCGCTGCCCGTGCGGCCCGCCACGATGATGGCGGTGAGCAGCACGCCCAGCTCGCGCAGCACGCCCACGGTGATCAGGTCCACCACATAGATGTCCGCCCCGTAGTTGCGCAGCTGGCTGGCAGACAGGTAGGCAATGATCACGCTGATCAGGAAGGCGATCAGCGACACGATCGGAATGGCGGTGACGCCCGTGTCATAGACATGCCGGGCCACGGACGTCAGCCGCAGGTGTCTCCAGCTGATCAGCGCCCGGCCAAACACCACCGCTGCATGCCCGAGGAAGTCGAGGCCATCGCGCAGTCCACGCAGGCGCTCGACGGCGGTGCGGCCCAGGCGCTCCACCGGATTGTCGAGTTCGTTCTCGCGCAGGGCGCTGGGTCGCGCGGCGGGGTCTGCCAGCAACGCACTGCGCACCAGCAGCAGCGCCGGGGGCTCGCCGCCCACGAACTGGGTGGTGATGGATCGTCCCGCCAGGTTCCGTGTGACGTCATCCAGTGCCCACGCGCCCGCCAGGTCCAGGCGCTGCGCGGCAGAGGCATCGATCTGCGCCTCGCGCACGCCGTCGAAATCGAGGCGCGCGAATTCCGCCCGGATGGAGGCGATGTCCGCCGCGCGCCATTCGCCCCGCAGCTCAAGCTTGATCCGATCGCCGTTGCGCTGGCTCTCGAGAAAAGCCATTCACTTCCTGTCAGGTGTCGTCGCGATATCTCCGCAGACGTACCACGATGTACAGCATTCCGGCCGCGACGGCGAGTCCTATCCACAGTCCGGGCCGGGTGATGGCCTGCGCGAGATCCGGCACCGGCGCCAGGCGATAGGCGAGGAACTTCCAGGTGTGGCCGGTGCGGAACACGATGCCTTCGGCGACACCGAGGATCACCACCGGCAGCAGCGAGATCATGATGGGCGAGCGCCGCGAATACACCGAGGCCAGCATGGACCAGGCCGCGACCGGCGCGTACCACAGTCCGGTGGCCACCACCGCGGCCAGCACGGCCCCCTCGGCACGCAGCCATTCCAGCGTGTGCCAGCCGCCGGTCATCGCTGAGAAGTTCGGGACGCCGAGGGCAGAGATCGCGTAGAGCGTGGGATAGACCACCGCAGACAGCACGAATACCGCGAGCGGCACCACCACCGTGGCCACGACGAACTTGCTGAGCACGGTCTGCACATCGGACACCGGCAGCGACTTCCAGAAAAGGATGCTGCGGTCTTTGCGCTCGGAGTACAGGCAGTCGAGCAGATAGAAGCCGCAGATGATCGACGAGACGAAGAACAGCTGCATGCTGAAGCCGAAGACGCCCAGCTGCATCATGCTGGCATTGGGCGGCCGCATGCCCTGTCCGCCCCAGCGGCGCCCGCCGAAGTCGAAGTTCACGTCCGCGAACAGCGCGGCGGCCAGTGTCAGCAGCACCAGGAAGCCGGCCACCGCCAGCGGCCCTCTCCACAGCGAGCGGTGTTCCCAGAACTCGCGCTTGATCAGGGTGGGCAGCATGTTCTTCATGCGGCCACCTGCTGCATGTTCGCCACGAACAGGTCGGCGATGGTGGGCGTGCCCACCTCGCCGAGCGCGGCCAGCTGCTCCCGTGACACATTCTCGAAGAACAGTACATGGCGCCCGAACACCGGCCGCTCGCTGAAGGGTCGCAGCGCCCGCGCAGCGGGCAGTTGCGCGGCACTGACGATGAGCTGCGTGTAGCGTTCGCCGATCTGGTCGACGGCCGTGTCGAGCACGATCCTGCCCTGCTCGATGAACAGCACATCGGTGAGCAGCTGTTCGACTTCTTCCACCTGGTGCGTGGTGACCAGAATGGTTCTTTCCTCATCCATGTAATCGTTCAGCAGCGTGTCGTAGAAACGGCGGCGCACCAGCAGGTCCAGCCCCAGCGTGGGTTCGTCCAGCACCAGCAGCCGCGCCTTGATGGCCAGCACGAGCGCCAGGTGCAGCTGCGTCACCATGCCCTTGGACAGTTCGCGCACCTTGTGCGTGAGCTTCACATCCGTGCCGGCGAGGAACTGCTCGGCACGCTCGCGGTTGAAATTGGGGTGCACACCCTCGACGTATTCGAGCGCATTCCTCACCTTCAGCCACTTCGGCAGCACGGCCACATCGGCGATGAACGACACCTCGCGCATCAGCTCGTCGCGCTGGGTCATGGGGTTGCGGCCGAGCACCGAGAGCTCACCCTCATAGGGCGTCAGCCCGAGCAGCGATTTGATCACTGTCGTCTTGCCAGCCCCGTTGCGGCCGATAAGGCCGACGATGCGGCCGGGGGCCACGGTGAAGTTCACACCGGCAACCGCCTGCTTGCCGCCGCGGTACTGCTTGCGCAGGTCGCGCGCTTCAATGATGGAAGACATTTATTCCTGGCTCCGTGCGACAGGCAGTGGCGGCGTGGCCGGTGCCTGCGTGTCAGATTTCAAAAGAGAGGCAGCGTCGAGCCCCAGTCGCTGGATGGTGGCCTGCACCCGGGGCCACTCGATGGCGAGGAAACGCTCGCGCTCATCCTTCAGCAGCGCGGCGCTGGCGCCGGGCGCCACGAACATGCCGAGGCCGCGGCGCTTTTCCACCAGGCCCTCGTCAGCG
>JBDSGY010000169.1:0-3212 GCA_039918755.1 Steroidobacteraceae bacterium | reverse complement strand
ATCAGCGGCGAGGCAGCTTACGGCCTGTCCCAGTCGCAGCCGGCGGGCCCGCTCGGCATCCAGGGTGACCGCGGGCATGTGGGCCAGTGCGGCGTCTGGAGCCAGCAGCGCAGCAGATTGGGGCGCGGCTTCGACCGCTTCGAGCGAAACCATCGCCGAGGCTTCAAAAGGCGCGACGCTGCTGCGACGCAGCGCAGTCAGGTGCGCGCAGCTGCCGACCGCGCGGGCGAGGTCTTCCGCCAGAGTCCGGATGTAGGTGCCCTTGGAAACGCGGGCGCGAAACCGGGCTGCGGCGCCCTCGACACCTTCCAGCGTGAGCTGATGGATCACGACGGCGCGGGCCTCGCGCTCGACCTCGATGCCCTGCCGGGCCAGACGATACAGCGGCTGGCCATCGCGCTTCAGCGCCGAATACATGGGCGGCACCTGCAAGATCGGGCCGTGGAACTGCGGCAGCACTGCCTGCATGGCGGCCGCCAGGTCGGCGGGCACGGCCGCTTCCTCGACCACATCGCCTTCCATGTCGCCGGTGCTCCGGCGCGCGCCGAAGAGTGCGGTGAATTCGTATTCCTTGTCGCCCTCGAGCAGATAGCCCGCCACCTTGGTGGCTTCACCCAGGCAGATGGGCAGCATGCCGGTGGCAAGCGGATCGAGGCTGCCTGTATGCCCGGCCTTGATGCGGCCGAAGGCACGGCGCACGCGCTGTACGGCCGCGCTCGAACTCAAGCCCAGCGGCTTGTCGAGCAGCAGGATGCCGTGGACCATCAGGTCTGCGGCTTGTTGGCCGAGCTGATCAGCGCAGTCAGATGCGCAGCCCGGTCGAAGGAATCATCGGCAACGAAATCCAGCCGTGGCGCATGCCGCAGGCCAACCTGGCGACCCACTTCGCCGCGCAGGAACCCGGCGGCGGCGCGCAAACCGGCGAGCGCCTCCGGATGTCCCGATTGTTCGCCGCCCAGCGGCACGAAGTAGACCTGCGCGTGACTGAGGTCACGCGCGAGCTCCACCTGCGTGATGGTCACGGGACCCACACGCGGATCGCGCACTTCGCGCGAAATCAGTTCTGCCAGCACGCGCTGCATCTGCGCTTCCATGCGCTGCAACCGGCTGCTTCCTGATCCACGTGTCGCCATTGTGCTTGAGCTCAATTACGAAGGTCAGATGGTGCGCGCAACTTCCACGCGCGAGAAGCACTCGATCTGGTCGCCGGCCTGCACGTCCTGGTAGTTCTTCACGCCGATGCCGCACTCGGTTCCGGCGCGCACTTCGGCGACGTCGTCCTTGAAGCGGCGCAGCGATTCGAGCTGACCTTCGAAGATGACGACGCTGTTGCGCAGCACGCGGATCGGGTTGTTGCGCTTGACCGTGCCTTCCATGATCAGGCAGCCCGCCACCACACCGAACTTGCTGGAACGGAACACGTCGCGGACCTGCGCCACACCGACGATGGTTTCCTTGATTTCCGGCGCGAGCATGCCGCTCATCATCGCCTTCACGTCATCGATGGCTTCGTAGATGATGCTGTAGTACCGCACCTCGACGCCGGTTTCCTTCATCGCCTCGCGCGCGCCGGAGTCGGCCCGCACATTGAAGCCGATCACCAGGGCCTTCGAAGAAGCCGCCTGCTGGATGTCCGACGCAGTGATGCCACCGACGTTGGAACCCAGCACCTTGACCTGCACTTCGGCGGTCGAAAGCTTGTCGAGCGCCTGGCGCAGCGCTTCGGCGCTGCCATGCACGTCGGTCTTGATGAGCACCGGAATGACGCTGATCTTCGCGTCTTCCATCTGCGAGAACACGTCTTCGGCGGTGGCCGCAGCGCGACCGGCAACCCGGGTTTCGCGATGGCGACTCTGGCGATGCAGGGCGACTTCGCGCGCCTTGCGGTCGCTTTCGACGACCAGCAGGTCATCGCCGGCATTTGGCGCGCCGGTCAAACCGAGGACCACCACCGGCATCGAAGGCAGCGCTTCCTTCACGGCCTTGCCAGTCTCGTCGAACATGGCGCGCACGCGGCCGAACTGCTGCCCCGCAAGGATGGGGTCGCCCAGCTTCAGTGTGCCGCGCTTCACCAGCACGGTGGCGACGGCACCGCGGCCCTTTTCCATGCTGGATTCAATCACGACGCCGGAAGCGAGGCCGTCACGCGGCGCCTTCAGTTCCAGCAGTTCTGCCTGCAGCAGGATGGCTTCGAGCAGATCGTCGATGCCCTGGCCGGTCTTGGCCGAGACCTGCACGAAGATGTCGCTGCCGCCCCATTCTTCGGAGACGACTTCGTACTTCGACAGTTCCACGCGCACGCGCTCTGCATCCGCATCGGGCTTGTCGATCTTGTTGACCGCCACCACGATCGGCACACCCGCGGCGCGGGCCTGCTGCGCAGCTTCGATGGTCTGCGGCATCACGCCGTCATCGGCAGCCACCACGAGCACCACCACGTCCGTTGCCTTGGCACCGCGGGCACGCATGGCGGTGAACGCCGCATGGCCCGGGGTATCGAGGAAAGTCACCACGCCACGCGGGGTTTCCACGTGATAGGCACCGATATGCTGCGTGATGCCGCCGGCCTCGCCCGCCGCCACCTTGGTGCGACGGATGTAGTCGAGCAGCGAAGTCTTGCCATGATCGACGTGTCCCATGACCGTGACCACGGGCGGGCGTGGCTCCATGTCCACATCTTCTTCACCGACGAAGCCCTGGATGTCTTCCTCGATCTCGTTTTCCTTGACCAGCCGCGCCTGATGACCCATTTCCTCGATGACGAGCACCGCGGTGTCCTGGTCCAGCGACTGGTTGATCGTGGCCATGACGCCCAGACCCATCAGCGTCTTGATGACTTCGGTGGCCTTGACGGCCATGCGCTGCGCAAGCTCGGCAACCGACACGGTTTCGCCCACGGCCACTTCGCGCTTCACTGGCGCGGTTGGCATCTCGAAGCCATGCTTCTGTTCGCCATCGGGCGCAGAAGGACGGCCACGGAAGCGGGTCTTCTTCTTCTTGAAGCGGCCGGCGTCTCCGCCGGCCACATGCAGTTCCTGCCGGCCGTAGCGCGTGCCAGGCGCACCCGTGCCACCGCCGCGGGACGGCTCCGACGTGGTGCGCACTTCCGGCTTCTTGTGCTCGACCTTGGCCTCAGGCTTGCGGGCTTCGACCTTCGGTTCGACGCGGGCAGCACCATCGACGCGCGGTGCAACCGTGGCGGGGCGACGGGC
>JBDSGY010000168.1:0-6803 GCA_039918755.1 Steroidobacteraceae bacterium | reverse complement strand
GCCGGACACATGCTTGAACATGGCGTCCTGCACGCGCGACAGGTCGTCCGGATGCACCATGCCGCGCCAGTCGACGATGTCGTCGGGACCGAGGTGGGCGTAGCCCATCATCGTCTTCCAGCGTGGGGAGACGTAGAGCCGGTTGTTGTCGAAATTGAAGTCCCACAGCCCCTCGTTGGAGGCGGCGTCGATCAGCGCATTGCGCTCGGTCAGCTCGATCAGCTGCGCCGTCATCGACAGGCGCTCCAGGCCGGTGGCGAGGCTGGTGCCGATGAGTTTCAGCAGCAACTGGTAATTCACGTCCCAGGGCCCACGCCCCTGGACGCGCCCGATCGCCAACAGGCCCTTGGGACGCTGCTGCATGTGCAGCGCCACCACGAGCAACGAGCTGAACCCCAGCGCTGCAAGGCTCGCCGCCTCGCCCGGGTCTTCGCGGCCCGGCTGGGCGGTGTCACGGTACTCGGTCAGGCGCAGATGTTCGAAGCGCGAGGCCAGAAACGGGAATTGCGCGAGGTCCACGCCCTTCAGGGCTGAGGGGTCGCAAACCACTGCCTCGCCACGCGCGCAGGTCGTGCTGGCGAAGTGTTCGCCCGGCTCGTCCAGCAGGGCCATGAAGGCCAGGTCGGCGCCCGTAGCGCGGCGCAGGGTCTCGAGCGCGGTCGCAATGACAGACTCGGAAGTGCGCTCGGTGAGGTTCTGCAGGTCGACCGCGGCCTTGGTGCATTCCACATCCAGCCCCAGCCCCGCGCCTTTGCGCGAGGACCAGACTGAACTGGAAAACACATCCGAGACACCAGGATCGACTGGCAAGACCTGTCGGGTTGAGGACATTTCCCGATACTTCCCCTAAGTTGCGGCCAGTGTTGCCGAAGCCGCATGCATTTCGCCACGACCTGCCACACAGTTCACTTGACGAAAGATTCTGTCATATATGTTAAGGAACGCGATACAAGTTATTGCCATTGCTGAGAATTATGTCCTCGGCAACGCCCCTGCAGCTCGCTCGGAGGTGATCCGCTCGATGGAGTAGCGGGGTCTTCGCTTCACCTCCACGTAGATCTTGGCGACGTACTCCCCGACCAGCCCCAGCGACAGCAGCTGCACGCCGCCCAGCGCATAGATCGGCAGCGTCGTGGATGCCCAGCCTGGCACCGAATGGTCGGTAAAGAGCTTCACGCCCACCACCCACAGCGAAACCAGCATCGACACGACGAACAGCGCGGCGCCGGTGGCCGCGATCATGCGCAGCGGCACCGCGCTGAACGAGGTGATGCCGTCTATGCCCAGCCCCAGCATCTTGGCCAGCGGGTACTTGCTGTTCCCCGCCAGGCGCAGCTTGCGGTCATAAAGCACGTGCGCGCTGCGAAAACCCAGTTGCGGAACCAGACCGCGCAGGAACAGGTTGGTCTCGGGATATTCGGCCAGCGCCTGGAGCGCCGCGCGCCCGAGCAGCCGGAATTCCGCGTGATCCGGCACCACATCGACTCCCAGCACGCGCAGCAGCGCGTAATAGCGCCGGGCCGACCAGCGCTTGAACATCGAGTCCTGCACGCGGCTGCGACGCACGCCATACACGACCTCGTTGCCTGCGCGAAAGGCGTCCACCATGTCCTCGATCACGCTGGTGTCGTCCTGCAGGTCCGCATCGAGCGAGATCACCGCATCGCCGTCGGCACTCGTCAGCCCTGCCAGCAGCGCGTTCTGGTGGCCGCGATTGCGCGACAGCTTCACTCCGATCACGTTTGGATGCTGCCCGGCGAGCTGTTCGATCAATGGCCAGGTGCCGTCGCGACTGCCGTCGTCCACCAGCCACAGGTTGCTGTCCGCAGCGACTTTGCCCTTCGAGGCGAGATCGCCGAGCACCTGCCGCACCTGCCGCACGCATTCAGCCAGCACTGCTTCTTCGTTGTAGGCGGGGATGACGACACTCAGCCGCATGCCTGGCTCCGCGCAAAGGTCCAGAAGCGGTGGGCGAGAAGATTCCAGAACATGGTGAGGCCCGTGGTCAGCAGCTGTGCCAGCAGATAATGCCAGTGAAGATAGCCGTGCAGAACCTGCATGAACAGGCCATGGAGTGCCAAGCCTGCGGCCATCACCGCGCTGAGCAGGAAGCGTCGGGCCTGGGTCTGCCAGCGCGTCACGGCGGTGTACGCGTCAGGGGGCGTAGTGGAAGATGTGCTGGGCATCGCCGCGCGCCGCGCACGCGGCCACTGGCTGGCCGGTGACCAGATACCAGTCGCCACGGCTTGAATCCCCCACCACCCGCATGCGGGTGCCTTCGAAGCAGGGCTGCAGCATCCGGACCGGGACCAGCAGTTGCCGCTGCGAATCAGCTGCCAGCCAAGCCGCCGCATCGTAGGTTTCTGCATCGCCTTCCCTGAATCGCCGGTGCCCGAAGTTCACCGTCGGCCGCTGCAGATGCCAGAGGAAGTGCTCGTGGTAGGCGAGCAGTCCCAGTTCATGCTCGGGCGCCGCCATCGATTCCAGCTTCGCGATGAAATCAGCGGCCGAGCGTGAACCATCCATCTGCGGAAATATCCAGAAGCCCAGCACCGTCCAGGCGCCGGCCAGCGTAGCCGCCACCGCGATATGCGACCTGGCGCCATGGAATGCCGCGAGCGCGGCCGCTGACACCACGGCGATGGCCGCGAGTGGCGCAAAGCTGCGCACTCCGCCATCTGCCAGCAGGGCGTTGCCGCGCTCCGCATCGACCAGCGTGAACCAGGTGAACGCCGCTGCGCACAACGTTGCGATCAGCAGCACGAAACCTGCCAGCGTGCGCTGCACACCACGCCGGCGCAGCAGTTCGGGCAACAGGTATCCCGCGGGCAGTGCCACCAGCGGCAGCGCCGCCAGGATGTATACATCGCGCTTGCCGCGGCTGATCGTGAAGAACGCCACGTACAGCAACGCAAACCCGAGCGGCAGCAGCACCCGTGCATCGCGCATGCGCAGCGCATCGCGCCAGCGTGGAACGAGCCATGGCAGCAGCAGCACTAGCGGCAGCCAGGCAGTGGCCATCACCTGCAGGTAATACCAGGGTGCGCGATAGTGGTGCCAGGGATCCACATAGCGCCCGAAGGTCTGCACGAACACCAGCTCAGTAAAATAATCGCGTATTTGCGCGTCATGCTGCGCGAGCAACCAGACAGGCAGCAGCCACGCCGCAACCACCGCGGCACAGGCGATGCCCGCCAGCAGCCACATCGGCCACGGCTTCTGCCATTTCACGGCAGGCCAGCCGCGCCACACGGCATACAGCCATGGCACCAGCACAAAGAGGGAGAAGAAGCCCACCACCTTGCTCAGCACGCCGAGTCCTGCAGCCGCGCCGGCGGCCACCGCCCAGCGCCAGCCACCAGCGAGCAACAGCTGGCGCAGCAGGCAGTACACCGAGAGCACGGTGAAGAACATCAGCAGCGCATCGAGTTGCGCGCGTCGCGCTTGCAGCGTGAACTGCACCGTGAACAGCAGCAGCAGCGCGGCATGCACCCCGGCCTCGCGGTTCCAGAGCCGACGTCCGAGGTCATAGACCAGCAGCAACGTGCCAAGGCCCGCCAGCAGCGAGGGCAGCAGGAACCCGATCTTCTCCGAGCCTGTCAGCCAGTAGCCCACCGCCTGCAACCAGAACAGCAGCGGTGGCTTGTCCTGGAAATAGTCGCCACCCACCATCGGGATCAGCCAGTTGCCGCGGGCCAGCATGTCGCGCGCGATCAGCGCATACACCGGTTCGTCTGCCGGCCAGGGATTGCGCAGGCCGATGCCGGCGCCGACGAACAGCAGTCCAAGTCCCACGATCAGCAGCACGTCGCGCCACTGCGCATTGCGCGCGTCGTTCAACGCAGCGCCTCACGCGCCAGCAGGAACTGCTGGCGCAAAGCCTGCTCCATGCGCTGCTGCAATGCCTCCAGCACGGCGGGCTCACCCAGCGTCACCTCGCGGCCTACCCACACCGGAGCGCCAATGGCGATGGCGATGCGGCTGAATGGCCAGGGCAGCACGAACCTGTCCCAGCCAAGGAACCAGGCGCGGGAGGCGGCAAACGCCATGGGCAGAAGCGGGCGGCCCGAGATCTGCGCCAGCATCAATGCGCCGGGCTTGAAGCGGAAGCGCGGCCCGGTGGGACCATCCGGCGTGATCACCGGCGACACGTCTTCGTTCACCAGCAGCTGGTAGTAATCGCGCAGTGCGCGGGCACCCGTGCGCGTGGACGACCCGCGGATCACGCGGGCGCCCAGGCGGGCAGCGATCCTTGCAGGAATCTCGCCGTCCACGGAAGGACTGACGAGAAATCCCAGCCGCAGGCCGCGCTGCATCTGTTGCAGCAGGTAGCGGGCGCAAAACAGCTCATGCTGGTGCCAGTAGCACGGCAGCAGCGACGGCACCTGCGCAAGCGTCGTGTCGAGATGCCCGTCGCCGACCACGCGCACGATGCGGCAACTGCCCCACCAGGCCCGGATCACGCCCAGACCGAGCGGCGCCAGCAGCGCGTACGCAAGCCGCCGCAGAGGGGTCAGGCGGCGCTTTGAGACCCGCTCTTCGGGTAGAATTTCCGGCTTCATGATTTCAGACCCGCTCCTGCCACCCGAATCGGACCAGCGTTTCGACATCGGCTCGACAGCAGACTCGCTCGACCGCATGCGTGGCATCTATGCCCAGCTCGGCGATGCCTATCGCGTCTACGCGCCCGGCCGCCAGTCGCACACCTGGGTGTTCAATCATCCGGACGACGTGCGCCGCATCCTCGTCAACAACTATCGCAACTACACCAAAGGCGTGGGTTTCGACCGCATCAAGATCCTCCTGGGCAACGGCATCATAGTTAGCGAGGGTGAGTTCTGGAAGCGCCAGCGGCGCTTGATGCAGCCCGGCTTCCACCGCCGCATCCTCGGTCAGTTCGATCAAGTGATCGCTCGCGCCAATGATCGCCTGCTGGCGGAATGGCAGCGCAAGTGTGCCGCCGGCGAGCCGGTCAATGTCACCGATGACATGAGCATCATGACGCTCGAGATCATCCTGGGCACCATCTTCGGGGACGATCTCGCCGTGATGACGCAGGAGACGGGGGAAAACCCGTTCGCGGTGCTCACTGCCGAGCCAACGCGCGACCTGCGCTTTGCCTACCAGTTTCGCAAGCTCACCACGCTGATCGGCAGGTGCGTGGCGCGCCGTCGCGCCGCTGGCAGCGCACCGGCCGGCGATCACCCCGACTATGTCTCGATGCTGCTCACTGCGCGGGACAAGGAGAGCGGCGAAGGGATGAGCGACAAGGAAATCGTCGACGAGATCACCACCATGGTGGTCGCCGGCCATGAAACCACGGCGAGCGCGTTGAACTGGACCTGGATGCTGCTCGGTGAGCATCCGGAGGTGGAAGCGAAACTGCATGCGGAAATCGACGGCAGCCAGGAAGTGCCGGTTCCATCGCTGCAGTCGATGGAGGCCCTGCCCTACACCAACATGGTGATCCGCGAGGCGATGCGCCTGTATCCGCCTGTGTGGGTGATTTCGCGCCGGACGATCGAGGCGGACACGCTGGGCGGCTTCACGGTTCCGCCCGGCACCGATGTCTTCTTCAGTCCGTATTTCGTGCACCGGCATCCGGACTTCTGGGCCGATGCCGAGAAATTCGTTCCGGAGCGCTTCGAGCGGCAGGAAGAGGAGCGGCCAAAGCTCACCTACATCCCGTTTTCCGCCGGCGCGCATCACTGCATCGGCGAGACGCTGGCGATCTTCGAGATGCTGGTGCACCTGAACCGGTTCGCCCGCCGCTTCCGCCTGCGCCGGGTCGACAGTGAACCGGTGGAGTTCGAAGCGCTGATCAACCTGCGCGCGACGCGTCCCTTCATCATGCGGCTCGAGCCGCGCACGAGCAGCACACAGCCATGATAGCCACGACCCTCAACGAACTGATGGCGCAGAACAGCGCGGCCGACCGGGCCGTCGTTTATCACCAGGGCGAAGGGCAGTCGCGCAAGGTCAGCTACGGGCAGATCCACAGCCGCGCACTGGGCCTGCTGTTCCATCTGCAGCAGCTCGGTGCAAAACCAGGCGACAAGCTGATCCTGCTGCTGAACAACAACGAGCAGTTCATCGACGCGTTCTGGGCGGCCGTGCTGGGCGGCATCGTGCCGGTCCCGGTGGCCATCGGCATCAGTGACGAACATCGCCACAAGCTGCTGCGCATTGCGCACAAGCTTGGCACGCCGTTCATCTACACCGATCGCAAGACGCTGGAGCGCGTGGGGCAGTTCGCCGGGCAGAGCCAGGATCCAACCAGCGCGACAACCTTTGCGCAGCTGCGGCCGCGGGCTTTTCTGGTGGAGGATCTTGGGGACCTCGGCCGGGCCGGCACCGCGCACGTGGCAAGGCCGGACGACACGGCCTTCATCCAGTTCTCCAGCGGCTCTACCAGCGACCCGAAGGGCGTGGTGCTTACGCATGCCAACCTGATGGCGCATGGCGCCGCCGTGACCCGCGTGGCCGGATTCAGCGAGCACGATGTCAGCCTGTCGTGGATGCCGCTCACGCACGACATGGGCCTCATCGGTTTTCACCTCGTGATGTTCGCGAACCGCATCAACATGCACCTGATGCCCACCGAACTGTTCGTGCGCCGCCCGCTGCTGTGGCTCGCGATTGCCTCCGAGCAGCGAGCCACCCTCCTCTGCTCGCCGAATTTCGGCTATCGCCACTATCTGAAGGTGCTGGGCGATCGCTCACCAGGAAATCTCGATCTCGCCGGCGTGCGGCTGATCTTCAACGGCGCCGAGCCCATCTCGGTCGAGTTGTGCGAGGAATTC
>JBDSGY010000167.1:0-2953 GCA_039918755.1 Steroidobacteraceae bacterium | reverse complement strand
TGGCGAATGGTCGTTCTCCGAGGCCGATGATCTGCGGTTCGGAACGCGGATCGACCTCGATCAGCCGCTGGCCGGCAAGAACTTCGACACCCGCACGGGCAAGCCCGCGCAGCTGGCCCGCGATGGGTGCACGAACAATGTGTTCGCCCAGCTGCCCCACTGGCGCGCCGGCCTGCACGTCTGCACCCAGCGCCGCCGTGGTTTGCCAGACTCCAGCGCACGGTGCGATCGCGAACCGCGCCCGCGTCACGCCAGCCAGCGCGCGTGGCCCGCCACTGCGCTCAGCGGCGGGACGGTCGTAAAGCACCTGTCCCAGTGCGTCGCCCCACTGCGTCTCGATGGCCACGTGACAATTGTGTCCGGGGACGTAGCCCGGACCGAGGCCGATTGCGAGCGCAGCCTGCTCCCGCAGATCGGACGGAACGCGATTGCGCTTCATGGTCGCATCGACGATGACATCGAATTGAATGGCTGCTGCCAGCAGGCTTTCAGGCAGGGTCACGATCGGAATGGCATCTGCCATTTCCCAGCAGGCTTCCACTGCGGGAACGTCGGGCAGGCACCGGGCCTCCACGCCCTCAAGCGTCGCGCGACCGTCGAAGAGCGCGTCGGTAAAGGCCATGCCACGGCGGGCGTGCGGCGACCCGGCACGCTCGCTGATCAGCACCCGCAGGCCGCCGCGAAACAACACATGCGCCACGGCGGACCCGATGTCGCCGCCGCCCAGGATCAGGACCTTGCGATGGCTCATCGGCCGAGCGGATTTGCTGTCGTGGGCATGTTTAGTTGTGGGCGGCGCCACGGTCTGGGCAAGGGTTCAGCGTGATATTCTCAGCAGTCTATTGTGCCCCAGTAAGCGCAGGGGGGAAGTCCTGCACTGGCCGTATCAGCAATGAGTACAAAAACCATCAAATCAGAAGCCCCTGTCGTTGCCGTCGCCTCCCTTGAACAGATGCGCGGCCGCCTCCGCAAGAAGGGCCAGCTCAAGGGCCGGCAGCCTGATCACGTTTCGATGGCCGAGGTGCTGCATCTCATCGGCCCGGGGCCGCACCGTCGCGACCTGCTGATCGAGAACCTGCACAAGCTCAACGATTCCTATCGTGGCCTGCATGACCGCCACCTGGTGGCGCTGTCGCGCCAGATGAATGTGCCCATGGCCGAAGTATTCGAAGTCGGCACGTTCTACCACCACTTCGAAGTGCTGCGTGAAGGCGAGCAGCCCGCACAGCTCACAGTGCGCGTCTGCGATGGGCTTTCCTGCGAACTGCGGGGCGCACAGGATCTGCTCACGAGATTGCCGTCGCTGCTGGGCGGCGATGTGCGCGTGATTGCAGCGCCGTGTGTGGGTCGCTGCGAACAGGCACCCGTGGCTGTGGTCGGGCAGACGCCTGTGGTCCAGGCCGATGTCAAAAAGGTACAGACCGTCGTCGCGAACGGCACGATCGCCCACCCCGCTCCTTCCGACGCCGGTGCATTCGACGCCGCTGCGAATGGCCCGGGTACGATCACCGCTTCACCCGGCGAGATTTCACCAGCCTATGTCGGCCTGCGCGCGTATCGCGCACAAGGTGGCTACCAGCTGGCCACGCGCATCGCACAAGGGCAGCTTGCCGCCGATGATGTCATCAAGGCCATGTCGGATTCAGGCCTGCGCGGACTGGGCGGCGCTGGTTTCCCGGCCGGCCGCAAGTGGGGAATCGTGCGCCAGCAGCCCGCGCCGCGGCTGATGGCGGTCAACATCGACGAAGGCGAGCCTGGCACATTCAAGGATCGCACCTATCTCGAGCGCGATCCGCACCGCTTTCTCGAAGGCCTGCTCATTGCCGCAAGCGTGGTGGGCACCGAGGCCTGCTACATCTATCTGCGCGACGAATACCACGGCTGTCGTGCAATCCTCGAGCGGGAACTCGAACTGCTGCGCGCCGACGCGCCTTACCCGCTGCCGCTCATCGAACTGCGCCGCGGTGCCGGCGCCTACATCTGCGGCGAAGAGTCCGCGATGATCGAAAGCATCGAGGGCAAACGGGGCGAGCCGCGCATGCGTCCGCCTTACATCGCGCAGGTGGGGCTGTTCGGTCGTCCGACGCTCGAACACAATTTCGAAACGCTTTACTGGGTGCGCGATATCGTCGAACGCGGCCCCGGCTGGTTCAACGGCTTCGGCCGCAATGAGCGCAAGGGTCTGCGTTCCTACAGTGTCAGCGGCCGCGTGCAGCAACCAGGCGTGAAGCTCGCCCCTGCCGGCATCACGCTGCGCGAGCTCGTCGATGAATTCTGCGGCGGCATGCAGGCTGGTCACGAGCTGTACGCCTATCTGCCGGGTGGGGCCTCCGGCGGCATCCTGCCTGCGAGCATGGCGAACATTCCGCTCGACTTCGACACGCTGCAGCCGCATGGCTGCTTCATCGGCTCCGCGGCGGTCATCGTGCTGTCGAAGGCGGATCGCGCCCGCGACGCGGCGCTGAACATGATGCGTTTCTTCGAACACGAGAGCTGCGGCCAGTGCACGCCGTGCCGTGTCGGCACCGGCAAGGCCGCGAGCCTGATGACGGCGGCGAAGTGGGACCACACCACGCTCGAAGACCTCAATCAGGTGATGATCGATGCATCGATCTGCGGTCTGGGGCAGGCCGCGCCCAATCCCATCCGTTGTGTGCAGAAATATTTTCCGGACGAGGTCTGATATGAGCGCTGCTGAAGATCAGGTCATGAGGCCCGCGACCATCGAGTTCGAACTCGATGGCCGGCAGGTGCGCGCGCTGGAAGGCGAAACCATCCTGCAGGTCGCAGAGCGACTCGGCACGGACATTCCTCGCCTCTGCTACACCCCGGGTTATCGCCCAGATGGCAACTGCCGGGCCTGCGTGGTGGAGATCGACGGTGAACGGACGCTTGCGCCGTCCTGCTGCCGCGCGCCTACCGCCGGCATGAAGGTCAAGGCCACGAGCGAGCG
>JBDSGY010000166.1:0-3134 GCA_039918755.1 Steroidobacteraceae bacterium | reverse complement strand
GCCCTTGGCCTGCGCGGCCAGGTATTGATTGATGGTGAACTGGAGTCCGCCGCGCGTGCAGGAAACCATGGGCTTCTGGGTGGCGGGAGGACCTTGCGCAGCAGCGGGTGCCTGCGCGGCGATCGCCGCTGCGGAAGTCAGCAATGTGCCGCACAGCGCGATGCAAATGGACGCAATTGTTCTGCGATTCACTGGATGAGTCCCCTCATGATTCTGGTTGAGCGCGAACTTGATTGTAGGCCGGGTCCTACATGGAGTCGGGGAAATTGCGGAATCCGGAGCCGGCGCGGGAACTGCTATTTTGCGCGCTCTGGTCCAGTAATAACCAAGCCGCAGACGGTCTCTCGTCAACGAGCGGCCGCATGCAGGGAAATGCTCCCACTATGGCAAAAGGCAGGAGCTGGCCTGGACTCAGGCGGCACACCCATATCCGGCGCGGCGTGCTCGCTGGTCTCGTTGTAGCAGCCATACTGCCGCAGGTTACGCCGGCTGCGCAAAGCGAGGACCTGTTGCGCCTCTCGCTCGCGGAGCTCGGCGACATCCAGGTGACGTCCGTGTCCAAGACACCAGAGCTGCTGCGTGAGGCGCCTGCAGCGATCTACGTCATCACCCAGGATGATATCCGGCGCTCCGGTGCCACCAGCCTGGCCGAAGCATTGCGGCTCGCTCCCAACCTGCGCATGACGCAACTCTCGTCGAGCAATTACGTCACCTCGGCACGCGGCATGAGCGGCCGGCCGGATGCGCAGAATTTCTCGAACAAGCTGCTGATCCTCATCGACGGGCGCAGCGTCTATACCCCCCTCTTCTCCGGCATCATCCTCGACTCGCAGGATGTGGCGCTGAGCGACATCAGCCGCATCGAAGTCATCAGCGGACCCGGCGCCACGCTTTGGGGCGCCAATGCCATGAACGGCGTGATCAACATCATCACCCGCCCCGCCTATCTCACCCAGGGCGCAGCGGTGACCGCCCGTGCGGGCAATCGGGAGCTCGGACTCACCGCCCGCTACGGCTCGAAGGCCGGTGAAGACGGTGCATTTCGCGTGTATGGCAAGGCTTTCGAACGTGATGCCATGAGCCTGCAGGATGGCAGCAGCGCGGGCGATTCATGGCGCCGTGGCCAGGCCGGCTTCCGCATGGACTTCAATCTTCCGAAGGGGACCACGACGCTGCAGGGCGATGCGTACGCAGGATCGAATGAGCGGGCCGGACCCGGCGAAGAGCGTGTGAGCGGCGCGAACCTGCTGGGGCGCTGGGAAAGCCAGACGGATCGCTCCGAATTTCATCTGCAGGCGTTCGTGGATCACATGAAGCGCGGCGCGCCCTTGACTGGCATTCCGTTCCAGGTCGACACCTTCGATGTCGAGGCACAGCAGAGCCTGCTGCTTGGATCACACAAGCTGGTGTGGGGTGGGGGCGGACGTTTCAACCGCATCGAGATCGACAATTCAGAAACCCTGCTGTTTCTGCCTTCGACCCGCAACCTCGAACTCTGGAATATCTTCGGGCAGGACACCCTCACCCTGAACCCTTCCCTCAAGCTGACGGTGGGACTGAAGCTCGAGCACAATTCCTTTTCGGGCTGGGAGCCGCAGCCGGACGCGCGGCTGGCGTGGCAGGCCACCGATGGCCTGCTGGTGTGGGCGGCGGCCTCGCGCGCGATCCGCGCACCCACGCCTTTCGATGTGGATGTCGTGGAGCGGATCGGTGGCAGGGATTTCCTGGTCGGGAACCCCGAGTTCCAGGCAGAGAACGTGATCACGTACGAGACGGGCATCCGAGCCAGCCTGTCATCGACGCTCCTGATGTCGATGTCCACCTTCTACAACCGCTACAACGACCTGCGCACCGTGGAATTCAGCAGCCCACCCACCTTGCTGCCGCTGTTCTGGGACAACCGCCTGGAAGGCCATACCTATGGCATGACTGCGTGGGCGCAGTGGCAGGTCACGCCCCGCTGGCGTCTGGCGCCTGGCTTCGAGTTGCTCGAGAAACGCCTGGACTTCAAGCCCGGCGCCTCGGGCCTGATCGGCGTCGGGCAAGCCGGCAACGATCCCCAGGGACATGCGTTGCTGACGTCGTCGCTGGATCTAGGTCGCGCCCAGAGCCTGGAGTTTTCCCTGCGGCATGTGGGGCGTCTGCCCGATCCCGCGCTGGCAGCGTACACCGAATTATCGGCGCGCTATGCCTGGCGGACATCCAGCGGCTGGGAGCTGTCGGTGCATGGCGTGAATCTGCTGCATGGGAAGCACCAGGAATATCCGGGCACAGAGGGCGCCTTCATCAGGCGCGCCATCGTGGCCGAGGCGCGCTGGAGACCCTAGGTGAAGCAGTCGGCCAATTCTGGCAGGCGCAGCCGGCAACTCCTGAGGAAAGGCATTCTGCTCTGTGTCCTCTGGAGTGCCACGGGCATCGCGGTAACCGCGGCGGATCCGAACTCGGAGGAATCGGTGAAGGCCGCGTTCGTACTGCGCTTCGCCGGCTATGTAGAGTGGCCGGCGCAAGCCGTGCCGGAACGCACCTTTACCATCGCGGTGCTGGGCGCAAACGAGGTCGCAGTGCGACTGCAGACCTTGGCGGCCGGTCGCGCCATCATGAACCGGCCCGTGCAGGTTCGCAGGATCGCGGACATCCAGGACGGTGCGGACGCGCAGATTGTTTACGTGGGCGCTGATCGAAGGCCCGATCTGCGCACCCTGCTCGCCACGTTGCGCGATCGCCGCATCCTGGCGATCTCCAGTGAAGAAGAAGGCCTTGAAGCGGGCAGCACCATCAACCTGCTGGTGGCGGATCGACATGTGCGGTTCGAGGTGTCGCTGCAGGCGGCCCGCGAGGCACGACTGCGGCTCAGCTCCGAACTGCTGGCACTGGCTGTGCGGGTGCAGAGATGATGGCACCGTTGTCCAGCACGCTGCGCTCGCTCTTCGGCGGCTTCACCTCGGTGCGCGGCAAGCTCACTGCCGTCTTGGTGCTGACAACCGTGGCCGCGCTGCTGACGATGACGGTGGCGCTGCTGCATCGTGACCTGACCGACTATCGCCGCTCGCTCGAGGCAGACCTCAACACCCAGGCAGGCATTCTCGCCCAGCTCACCGCGCCGGCCATCGCGTTCGACGACCAGCGCGTGGCCG
>JBDSGY010000165.1:0-2734 GCA_039918755.1 Steroidobacteraceae bacterium | reverse complement strand
ATCCGGCGCTGTCAGCGGAACTGCACACGCAGTTTGCAAGCGGGCTGTTCGGCAGTCTGTGGGCATCCACCAGCAGGCCACGCGCGGCCGACGATACGTCTGTCGAGCTCGGCGCGACCATCGGGTTCGCGCTGGTCGTGGACGACAGGTGGGCGGCGCGCCTGGGCTATTCGCACTATGAATCGCCCGGGTCGAGCAGGCCCGGGTTCTATCAGTACGACGAATTCAGTGCCGAGCTGCGATTCCGCGACCGGCTGTTTCTCGGTGCCAGCTACTCTCCCAATACCTCCCGCTACGCGCCCGTCTATGGACCGGTGTGGAACCGGGGGGCGAGCACCTTCGAGGCGAGCTTCCAGCAACCTCTTGCGGACGGACTGCAAGGAAATCTCGGCATCGGCTTCTACGATCTGTCCGCGCTCTTCGGTGAGGGCTACTGGTACGGCAGCGTCGGCGTGGGCTGGAGCTGGCGGCGCTGGTCCCTCGACCTGTCGTGGGTGGTCCCCGACGCCACTGCCCGCCGGCTTTCCTATGTGGGGGCAGCAGATAAGAGGTTCCTGGGCAGCGCCAGTTTTGCTTTCTGAGCCAGGCATGCAACCATTTGCCCCCGATCCGGCACTTACCCGCATGCCTCAATCCCCAGCCCAGTCCCTGGAATCGCAGGATGCGCAGCTGCTGCGGCGCGTTGCGCAGCAGGACAAGCGCGCGCTGGAAGAGCTTTACAGCGCCTACCACCGGCGACTGTCACGGTTCCTGCTGCGCCTGGCACCGCGGCACGATTTCGCCGAGGAGGTCATCAACGACACCTTCTGGGTCGTATGGTGCAAGGCCACGGATTTCCGCGGCGCCTCGCGGGTCTCCACCTGGATTCTCGGCATCGCTTACCGGCATGCGCTGCACGCATTGCGCCAGGAGCGCCGCGCCGGCGGCCCGGCTCAGGCAGTGCATGAGGATGAAGCCGGCATCGTGGATCCCGGTGAAGACGGCGATACCCAGGACTGGATCGCCCAGGGCCTGAGCCTGCTGCCCGATGAGCAGCGGTTGACGCTCGAGCTTGCCTATTTCCTGGGCTATTCCTGCGAGGAAATCGCCACAATCACCGAGTGCCCCGTGGGCACCGTCAAGGCGCGCATGTTCCATGCACGTGAAAAACTTCGCCTCACCCTGCCGTCGCTTGGCGGCACAGCAACGGTCTTCAAATCATGAATCACCGCAACGCATGGGATCAGATCCCCTGGCTGGTCAACGGCAGCGCCTCAGACAAGGAACGCACGGCACTGGAACAGCATCTGGATGAATGTGCCGAATGCCGCGCGGAGGTCAACGCACAGCGCGCCCTGCTGCAGGGCATGCAGACGCGGCCGCTGGTGGAGAAGATGCCCCATGCCTCGTTCCAGAAATTGAATGCGCGCATCGACGCGGACCGCGCCGCTGTCCAGCACCGGGCGCAACGTCCGCGGCGCTCACCGCGCATGGTGCAGTGGCTGTCAGCGGCGGTGGTGATCCAGGCGCTGCTGGTCGGAACACTGCTGGTGGTGCTGCTGCGGAGCCCGGCAGCCGACGATGGGCCGTACCGCACCGTGAGTTCGCCATCCGCCGTGGCCGGCAGGGCCACCGTGCGCGCCGTGTTCGCGATGGACATGACACTGGGCGAACTGCAGGCGCTGCTGGAACGCTCGCATCTGCGCATCATCGACGGGCCATCGGCCGACGGGGTGTACACGCTGGCGACCACCACCGGCTTCGATGACCGACAGGCCCTGCTGACATTGCGCGCCCATCCCGCAGTGCGCTTCGCTGAACCCATTGCGCACTAGGCGGGAAGCGGCCGTTGGCGCGCGCCTGCTGCTGCTGGCGCTGCTTGGCGCTATGGGAGTCGCCGGCTGCGCGACGTCGCGCAATGATGCATTGCTCTCGGCATCGGCACTCGGCGCGGCTGACGAAGACCGGCTGATTGTGGTGACGGTGGACAACCGCACCACGCCTGCGCCCCCACAACCTGCCAGCTCGCGGCGCGGCTACACGGGCGGAACCTACTCCGCCAGCGATGCCGCCCAACGCACCATGCAGGCACTCGCGCGCGAGTTCCAGCTCACGCAGGTCGCAGCCTGGCCCATCGCAGCCCTGAACGTGCACTGCGCGGTGTTCAGGATTCCCGCAGCTGCGTCCCGCGATGTACTGCTGCAGCAACTGATGCGCGATCGACGCGTGCAGCTGGCGCAGCAGATGAACGGCTTCGTCTCGCGCAGCGCCACTTACAACGATCCGTATGTGGAGATGCAACGCGGCTTTCAGGGCATCGACGCGGAATCCGCGCAGCAGTGGTCGCGCGGAGAGCGGGTCCGGGTAGCGGTGATCGACACCGGTCTCGATGCAAAGCACCCCGATTTTGGCGGCCGCATCAGCGTGCAGCGCAATTTCGTGGACCACGACGCGCTGCAGTTCGAACGCGACCGGCATGGCACCGCTGTGGCAGGAGTGATTTCCGCGTCGGCGAACAACAGGGTGGGCATCGTCGGAGTGGCGCCAGCGGTCCAGATCATCGTGCTCAAGGCCTGCTGGCAACTGGCAGCGGGGGGCGACGCAGCGCGCTGCAATTCCTTCACCCTCGCGCTGGCGCTGGCTGCAGCGATCGAGGAGCGCGTGCAGATCGTGAATCTCAGTCTCAGCGGCCCGCCGGATCCACTGCTCAGCTCGCTGGTGCAGGCGGGCGCAAGGCGGGGCATCCTTTACGTGG
>JBDSGY010000164.1:0-12135 GCA_039918755.1 Steroidobacteraceae bacterium | reverse complement strand
CCGGAGGCCCGGCAGGTGCTGGGAGTCGCGCGTATCACCGGCGGCGCGGCGTCCGCCAAGGTGCTGCGCCAGGGCGATCTGATCCTCGCCATAGACGGGACGCCCGTCGCCGTGTACCGCGATGTGGAGCGCGCCGTGGTGGATCGCCCCGAGGTCGCGGTGACACTGTGGCGCGGCAAGGGCGAGCTGACGGTGCAGGTGCCGACCACTGCGCTCACTGGCAGCGATATCGATCGCGTGGTGCAATGGGCTGGCGCCACGCTGCATGCGCCGCATCGCGCAATGAGCGTGCAGCGCGGTATCGTGCCGCAGGGTGTGTATGTCGCAATCTATGCCCAGGGCTCGCCGGCCACCCGTTACCGGCTTTATCCGGGACGTCGCATCGTCGAAGTCGATGGACAGCCAACCCCGGATCTGGACGCCTTTCTCAAGGTGGTTGCAGGCAGGGCGGACCGTTCATCGCTGCGGCTGCGTGTCCTGTCCTGGAACAATGTCCCGGAAGTGATCACGTTGAAGCTGGACCGGCATTACTGGCCGACCTCCGAAATCGTGCGGACGCCCACCGGATGGGACCGGCGCAGTCTCGACTGAAGTCTGCGACACAGGTCACATACCCAGGTTTCTCTGGTGGGGCGGGCCGCACTGGTAGAATGCCGCGATGGTAAAAGTGGTCCGTGCTTCCCAGGCCGATCTCGAAGCGGCCGTCGATGCTCTGCGCGACGGTGAGCTCGTGGCCTTTCCGACTGAAACTGTCTATGGACTCGGCGCCAATGCGTCGAATCCCGCGGCCGTGCGCAAGGTGTTCGAGCTCAAGGACCGTCCGCCCTCGCATCCGGTCATCGTGCACATCGACCAGCAGAAGTACCTCAAACGCTGGGCCCGTGACCTGAGCCCGGAAGCCGAGAAATTGGCTGAAAGTTTCTGGCCGGGACCTTTGACGCTCGTGCTGCCGCGTGCCGAGAGCGTGCATGACGTGGTCACCGGCGGTCAGGACACGGTCGCCATCCGCATTCCCTCGCATCCCATGGCCCGCCAGCTGCTCGATGCCTTCGGTGGCGGCATTGCCGCGCCCTCGGCCAACCGCTACGGACGGCTGTCAGCAACGCGGGCTGAACATGTGCAGGACGAATTCGGCGATGCTGTGAAAGTCGTCCTCGATGGCGGTGAATGCCAGCTCGGCCTGGAGTCCACCATCGTGAGCTGCATCGACGGCGCCGTGCGCTTGCTGCGTCCGGGATCGGTCACGCTGGGCCAGCTGCGGGCGACGGTCGGCGAAGTGCTGATCGGCGCCGACCAGTCGTCGCCGCGTGTCCCGGGAAGCTCGGCCGCGCACTATGCGCCTGGCACTGCGCTGACCATTGTCCCCGGCGGCGAACTCGACGCGCTGGCCGAATCATTATCCGAAGGCGGGCAACGCATTGCGGTGCTTGCCCAGCGGCTGCCACTCAAGACCTATCAGTTCGTCACGTGGATCAACGCCGGCAAGCGCGCGGAAGCGTTCGGCCACGATCTGTATGCCAACCTGCGCACCCTGGACAAGGCCGGCTGCGCGCGCATCCTGGTGCAGGAGGTCCCGGGCGACGAGCGCTGGGACGCCGTCCGCGACCGGCTCGCTCGTGCCGCTGTCGGCGCCTCTGCCGACAGCGGTCGCTATTTCGCACTGGGTACGGGTGTATTGCCGTGAAGAAGAAGTGGATTGATCCGTTCGAGCCGGCGCAGGTGGAGCGTCTGGTCGCCACCTTCGGTTCGCCATTGCTCATCGTCGATTGCGAGCGCGTGCGCACGCAGTTCCGCCGGCTGCAGAAGGCATTGCCGGGCGTCGACCTGCACTATGCACTGAAGCCGCTGCCGCATGCCGCGGTGGTCCGCACCGTCGCGGCGCTGGGCGGCTATCTGGATCTGGCCACCACGGGCGAGGTGCAGCTGATGTCGCGGCTGGGCCTGGACCCGGCGCGCTGCATCCACACGCATCCCATCAAGCGCGACAAGGACATCCGCAATGCGCTGCATGCCGGCGTGCGGGTGTTCGTCGCCGACAACCCGGATGAGGTGCGCAAGTTCCGCGCCCATCGTGCGCAGGCTGAGCTGTTGCTGCGCGTCTCGTTTCGCAGCCCCGGCGCCGTCAGCGACCTGTCGCGCAAATTCGGCTGCGATCCGGAAGCCGCGCTGGACCTGGCACGCCTCGCCGCCAAGCTGGGCATACAGGTGCGCGGCTTCTCGTTTCATGTGGGATCGCAGGCGCCGGATGCGCTCAAGCATGTCGAGGCTCTCGAGGCCTGCGTGGCACTGCTCAAGCAGGCACGACGCGAGAAGCTGGGCCGTTTCGATGTGCTGGATATCGGCGGGGGTTTTCCCATCGATTATGCCAAGCGCGTGCCGGACATCGTGAAATTCTGCGCGCCCATCCGCAAGGCGCTGGCCGCCGTGCCCAGGAATGTGCGCGTGATCGCCGAGCCGGGCCGCTTCATCGCCGGCCCTTGTGCAATGGGGGTGGCCAGTGTCATGGGCCGCGCCGAGCGCGAAGGCCTGTGGTGGTACTACCTGGACGATGGTGTCTATGGCTCATACAGCGGCGTGCTCTATGACCATGCGCAGTATCCAATCGAAAGCCTGAAGCAAGGCACTGACCTGCGGCCCTCGGTGCTGGCCGGTCCCACCTGCGACAGCATCGACGTGATTGCAGAAAACATCCTGCTGCCGAAGCTCAAGGTGGGTGACCTCGTGATTGGTCGTTCGATGGGCGCCTACACCTGGGCATCGGCCAGCGAATTCAATTTCTTCCCGCGCGCCACGGTAGTTTCGGTCAATGAAACCGCGGGTGATATTGGCAAGGTCGAGGACTGAGTCTTGGAAACCAAGTACGTTGCGCTGGGGCTCGTGGCGGTGGCGATCTTTTCGCTGATCCGGATCATCTCGCAGTGGCGCGGTGTGTCGCGCAAGAAGCGCCGCATCGATTGGGATGAGCATTTCATCCAGCAGTTGCGCAAGGCGGGCGTGAACACCTTCGAGGAACACCTGGTGGATTTCTTCTTCACGCTGCCGACGCGGGCCGCGTGCGAGCAGGTGGCGTTCGCGCTGCGCCCGGACGGCTATTCGCTGGACATCAAGGAAGATGCCGCGGGCGGCACCTTCAGCCTGCATGCACAGCGCAGCCTGCGGCTCGTGGTGCCGGAGATGCAGGCGATCACCGCGCGCTTTGCCGAGCTGGCCGCGCAGCATGGCGGCAAGTACGACAACTGGGCCGTGGCGAAGAAGAAGTCCTAGCGCTTTTCGGTCTGCCTGCGCACTGCTTCGGCGGCGGCCTGAATGGCCGCGGGGTCGCCCAGGTAGCGGTGACTGGTGGGCTTCAGTGCGGCGTCCAGTTCATAGAGCAGCGGCACGCCGGTCGGGATATTCAGCTCGACGATTTCACTTTCGGGCACGTTGTCGAGCATCTTCACCATGGCGCGGATGCTGTTGCCGTGCGCGGCGATGAGCACGTTCTTGCCGGCCCGCAGTTTCGGCGCGATCTCCTCATTCCACAGCGGCAGCACGCGGGCAAGCGTGTCTTTCAGCGATTCGCTCGCGGGCAGCAGCCGGGGATCCAGATCGGAATAACGCGGGTCGTGGCGCGGATGGCGTTCATCGCTTTCTGCCAGCGGCGGCGGTGGAATGTCGTAACTGCGACGCCAGACCAGAACCTGTGCCGCCCCGTGCTTTGCAACGGTCTGCGCCTTGTCTAGCCCCTGCAGTGCGCCGTAGTGGCGCTCATTCAGCCGCCAGCTTTTTTCCACCGGCAGCCACATGCGATCCATTTCGTCGAGGGCGATCCACAGCGTGCGGATGGCGCGCTTGAGCATCGACGTATAGGCGTAATCGAAGCGGATGCCGGTGGCCTTGAGCTCGCGCCCCGCCTGGCGCGCCTCTTCGCGGCCGAGGTCTGAAAGATCGACATCGTGCCAGCCGGTGAACAGGTTGGCGACATTCCACTCACTCTGGCCATGCCGCACGAGGACGAGGTTGCCGGACATCAGACACGCTCCGTTGGTTCGCGAAGAAACGAGATTAGCCGATCATTCGGGCTTCTGCAGATCCCCGATGACCGCTCCAAGGAAGCGCACCGCCTCGCCGCCCGTGACGCAGCGATGGTCGAAGGTCAGCGACAGCGGAATGCGCCGATGGGCCTCGATGCGATCCTCGACCGCGACGACGTCGCGCGAAATGCGGCCGGCGCCGAGGATAGCGACCGCGGGCGGCACCACCACTGGAGTCGCGTAGCGACCTGCCATGACGCCGAAGTTCGACAGCATGAAGGTGAAGTCGCGCAGGTCGGTGGCAGGCAGCGAGCGATCGCGGGCGCCGGCCTTGAGGCGATTCACTTCGTTGCGCAGCGTCGCGGCATCGCGGTTGCCGACATCGCGGATCACCGGCACCAGCAATCCATCGGGCGTATCCACCGCAATGCCCACCTGGATGTGATGGAACAGGCGCCGTCCCTGCGTGCTGCCGTCAAACCATGCATTGAGGCCGGGTTCTGCGCTGCAGCCGGCGCCAATGGCACGCAGCAGGCGCACGGTGTAATCACCCCCGTGGCGCCAGCTCTCGATGTCGGCATCGTCGAATACGGTGCACTCCATGACGTTGTCACGTGCCAGCGTCATGCTCTGTGCCATGGCACGGCGCAGGCTGCGCAGCACTTCCAGCTCGCCGGTTTCAGTCTGGCTGGCGGCCGGGCGCATCGAGCTCGAGGGTGACACGCGAGGCGCTTCGGACTGTGCCACTGCAGGCGCAGCACTCAACACGTCATCCACCGTGATGATGCCGTTCGTGCCGGAACCAGCCAGTGACTCGATGTCCACGCGCATGCGCCGGGCCAGTTCGCGCGCTGCCGGCACCGCGCGCACCCGCCTGTTGACCGAGCGGCCGCCCAACGCCGGTGCGGTGATCACCTGGTCGGTCTCGGGCATATGGCCCACCACGCCGCCCTGTGAGGAAGCTGCAGGCGCCGGTTCGGCCACAGCGCCCGCTGCGTCTGTCTTGAAATCCACCAATGCGGCGCCGGTGGCGACGGTGTCACCAGGCTTGCCGTGCAATGCGGCGATGACGCCCGCGATTGGCGCGGGAACCTCCACCACGGCCTTCGCAGTTTCCATCGCGACCATGGGCTGGTCGACGGTGACCCGGTCGCCGACGGCGACATGCCAGCGGACGATTTCTGCTTCCTGCAGGCCTTCACCGAGATCGGGCAGATTGAAGCGAGTCATCGGTCAACCTTTCAGCGTGTTGCGGACCGCGTCGACGATGCGCGCGACGCTTGGAATGTAGGCGCGCTCCAGCGCGAAGTAGGGCATCACGGTGTCATAGCCCGTGACCCGTTCGACCGGCGCCAGCAGATCGTACAGCGCATGTTCGGCCACCGTGGCTGCGATCTCTGCACCCAGGCCGGCATTGCGCGCCGCCTCGTGCACGATCACCAGCCGGCCGGTGTGCGCCACCGAATCCAGGATGGTGTCGTGGTCGATCGGTGAGAGGGAAGTGAGATCGATGACCTCGCAGCTGATCTTTTCCTGCAGCAGCTGCTCAGCTGCCTGCAGGGCCTCGTGGGTCATCGCGCCCCAGGTGACCAGCGTGACGTCGTCGCCCTCGCGCAGTATCCCGGCCTGGTCCAGCGGCAGTGCCTTGCCGTCATCCAGCACATCCTGCCTGGCAAGGCGGTACAGCCGCGTTGGCTCCAGGAAGATCACGGGGTCAGGGTCGCGGATCGCCGCCAGCAGCAGGCCATAAGCGCGCGCTGGCGACGAGGGACACACCACGCGCAGTCCGGCGTGATGACACAGCAGCACTTCCAGGCTCTCGGAATGATGTTCCGGCGCATGGATGCCGCCGCCATGCGGCATGCGGATCACGACCGGGCAGCTGAGGCGGCCGCGCGTGCGGTTGCGCATGCGGGCCATGTGATTGGCGATCTGGTCCAGTGCCGGGTAGATGAAACCCATGAACTGGATTTCCGCGACCACCTTCAGCCCCTGCGTGGACATGCCGACCGACATGCCGGCGATCAGGCCTTCTGCCAGTGGCGTGTCCTGCACGCGCAACTTGCCGAAGCGCTGCTGCAATCCGGCGGTGGCGCGGAAGACGCCGCCATTGACACCGATGTCCTCGCCGATCAGGACCACGTCCGGATCGTCGGCGAGCGCGCGACCCAGCGCCAGATTGATGCCTTCAACAAGCGTGACTCTGGGCATGATTTCAGTGCTTGTCGCCGGGGCCGAAGCGGCGGGCGCGCAGCTTCTGCGCGACCAGCGCTGCGGGTGGCTGCGCGAACAGGAAGTCGAACATGGAGTCGGTGCGCGCGGCTGGCCGGTTCTGGTAACCCAGGACCGCGGCGTCTATCTGTGTGGCGCATTCCGCACGCAGCGCGGCTTCCTGCGCTTCACTCCACAGCTTGCGGTTTTCCAGATACTGACGCGTGCGCAGCAGCGGTTCACGCTGCCACGCTGCCGCGAGCTCGCCGGCGGGACGATAGCGCGTCGCATCGTCGGCAGTGGTGTGGTCACTGAGGCGATAGGTCACGGTTTCAACCACGGTGGGGCCTTCGCCGGCACGCGCCCGCGCCAGCGCCTGTTCCATCACGGCGCGCACGCCAATGACGTCGTTGCCGTCGACCTGCACCCCGGGCACACCATTGCCAAGCCCCTTCTGCGCAAAGGTCTTTGCAGCCGTCTGCTCGGCGGCGGGGACGGAGATGGCCCAGCCATTGTTGACCACGACAAAGACGGCAGGCAGGGCCTGTGCGCCCGCCATGTTCACCGCTTCATGAAACGCGCCCTGCGAAGTGCCGCCTTCGCCGATATACGCCACCGCGCAGCGCGGCTGCTGCCGCATCTTGAACGCCATGGCGACGCCGGCGGCATGCGGCGTCTGGGAACCGATGGGCACGCACCAGGGAAAATCCTCTCGCGGCCCCTGGAAATTGGTGCCGTTCTCGTCGCCCGCCCAGTACGTGAGGATCTCCGTGAGGGTCACGCCGCGCCAGAGCTGCGTGCCGTATTCGCGATATACCGGGCACAGCACGTCTTCGGCCCGCATGGCGGCGCCGACCCCTACATGGGTGGCCTCGTGCCCGGTGCAGGGTGCATAAGTGCCCAGCTTGCCGGTGCGCTGCAGGTTGATGGCCTTGGTATCGAACAGCCGGCAGAGCACCATCATGCGGTACATGCGCACAAGGTCTGCGCCGTCGCGAGCAAATGCGGGCAGCTCACCTACAGGTGTTCCACTGGCATCGAGCATTTGCTCGTAGCCAATGGCAAACTCCGCGACTGTCTTCAACCGTTAAGTCCCCTGATGGTCTTGTGCTTGTGCAGGCGCGTAAAAGTAGCAGGTTCCGCTATCCGGACTCCACCTGATGAGTAGTCCCGCGCCCCGCGGCGCCCTGGCCGCCGTGGCGGCCTTCTTCATCTGGGGCCTGTTTCCGTTGTTCTGGAGCCAGCTGGCGACGGTCCCGGCGCTGCAGGTGCTGGCGCATCGGTCACTGTGGTGTGCGGTGGCCGTGTGGCTGTTCCTGCTCATCCGTGGCGACCTGGGCTGGGCCGGGACGTTGCGCCCGCGGCTGCTCGGCCTGCTGGCACTGGGCGGCGTGCTGATCGCCATCAACTGGGGCGTCTATGTCTGGGCGGTGATATCCGGCCATGTCATCGACACCAGCCTGGGCTACTTCATTTCGCCACTGGTCAGCGTGCTGATTGCCGTCGCGGTGTTGCGGGAAAAGCTGGGCTGGGTGCAGCGTGCCGCGCTGGTGATCGCTGCCGCAGGGGTGTTGCTGCTGGCCTGGCAGTCGGGTCATCCGCCCTGGGTCGCACTGGCACTGGCGGCATCCTTCGGGACCTACGGGCTGGTGCGCAAGCTGGCGCCATTCGATGCCGTGCACGGGCTGGCAATCGAAAGCAGCGTGATGCTGCTGCCCGCGGCCGCGTACCTGCTGTGGTGCGAAGCGAACGGCACCGGCACGTTCCTGCACGGGCCCTGGCGCAATGATCTGCTGATGGTCATCGGCGGGCCGGTGACCGCCATTCCACTGGTGCTGTTTGCCTACGGCGCGCAACGGGTGTCGATGGTGGCGCTCGGGATACTGCAATACATCGCGCCGACCGTGCAGCTGCTCCTCGGGATCTGGGTTTTCCACGAGCCGTTTGGCGGCGTGCGGCAGACGGCCTTCGTCTGCATATGGGTGGCGCTGGCGCTGTTCACTGCAGAGATTCTGCGGCGCTACTGGTCCATGCGCGGCGCGGCTGCAGACTGACGCTCGCGCGCCAGGTACTCACCGCTGCGCATCTCGATCAGCCGGCTGCTGGTGCGCTCGAAAGACTGGCGCAGCCGCTCACCGCGATAGAGCTGTTCCGGCTGCGCTGCTGCCGCAATCACCAGCCGCACGCGCTGATCATAGAGCTCGTCGATCAGCGCGATGAAGCGTCGCGCCGGATCGTCGTTGCCGCCATCGAAGAGCGGGACGCCCGACAGGAATACCGTATGCAGGCTGCGTGCGATGGCGATGTAGTCATCGGCGCTGCGCGGCCCTTCGCACAGTGCACTGAAGGTGAACCAGGCCATCCCACCGGCATGGCAGACGGTCGCGATGGGTCGATCCTCGATGGACATCGCGGCGGCGCGATCCACGGCTGCAGCCCCCGCCAGACGCTGAAACAGCGCCTGCATCCGCGTTGCGGATTCCGGGTCGTCCGACAGCAGGTAGGTAGGCGTCGACTGCAGCGCCCGCTGGCGATAGTCCACACCGGCACCGATCTGCAGCACATCCAGGTGCCGGTTCAGCAGACTGATGGTGCGCAGGAATCGTTCGCGCTGCAGGCCGCCTTCATACAGCCGCTCGGGTGGCGTATTGGACGTGATCACCAGCACCACGCCACGACGCAGCAGTCCGTCGAGCACGCCGTGCAGGATCATGGCGTCGCCGATGTCCTGCACCATGAATTCATCCAGGCAGTACACCCGCGCGGACTTTGCCAGCAGCGCAGCGATCCGGTCCAGCGGCCGCTCCATGCCGCCGAGGCGGCGCCTGCGGGCATGGATGCCGCGCATGAAATGCGCGAAATGCATGCGCCGCACGGCGTGCCTTGGCAGGCCGCTGTGGAACAGATCCATGAGCCACGTCTTGCCACGACCGACCGGCCCCCACAGGTAGATGCCGCGACAGCTCACGGGATAATTGCGCTCGGAACGCAGCCGCGTGATGAAGCGCAGCAGCAGGCCTGGCGCCGGCTGCGCCCGCAGGCAGTGTTCGAGTGCGTCGAACCGCTGTGCTATGACCCGCTGTTCCGGATCTGCCGTCCGGCCCTCGGCCTGCACCGCCTGCTCATAGCGTTGCAGCAACAAATCAGCGGCCGGCGTCGGCTGGCTTTTCGAGCTGGACAATGGCGGTGTCCGACAGACCGGAATGCCGCATCGAGATATCCGAATGCCGCTGCGCAAACTCGGCTGCGATCTGTTCCACCAGGTAAACCGAGCGGTGCTGCCCGCCCGTGCAGCCAATGGCCACCGTCATGTAGCGCCGGTTGGTGGCGATGAACTCCGGAATGCGGGCTTCAGCGAAACGGGTGATGTCGGCGCGCAGGCTGGCCACGCCAGAGCTGCTCTCCAGATATCGCGCCACTTCGGGATCGCGCCCGTTCAGCGCGCGCAGGGCGGGCTCCCAATAGGGATTGGGGAGTGAGCGCGCATCGAACACGAAATCGGCGTCGCCGGGAATGCCGTACTTGAAGCCGAACGATTCGAACAGGATCGAGAGCCGGGACTGCCGGCTGTCTTCCACGCGCTTGCGGATCAGGTCGCGCAGCTCGTGCACGCCGGTGTTGGAGGAATCGATGATCAGGTCGGCAGCCTGCACCACCGGGTCGAGCAGGCTGCGTTCCAGCGCGATGGCCTCACGCAGCCCTTCGCTGCCACGGCTGAGCGGATGCTTGCGGCGCGTCTCCGCGAAACGCCGCAGCAGCGCTTCATCCGACGAAGTGAGGAACAGCACCTGGCAGGGAATGCCCGATGACTTCAGCTCGCTGATCAGCGCCGGGACCGTGGCGATCTCGGCGCGTGTATTGCGCGCGTCGAGACCAACTGCCACGCGCTGATACTGGTGGTCAGTACTGCGCAGCGTGTGCGAGACGAAGGCCTTGAGCAGCGCGGCCGGGATGTTGTCGACGCAGTAGTAGTCCAGGTCTTCCAGCATGTGCAGGGCGACGCTCTTGCCCGAGCCGGACAGCCCGCTGACCAGTATCAGCCGCATCGTTTACCCAGTCGTTGCGCGGCTCACTGACGAGCGGCGCGCCGACCCTCGCTGGCGTGATGGTCGCGCTGCTTTTCCTTGTGCTTGATCACGCTGCGGTCGAGCTTGTCGACCAGCGCGTCGATGGCGGCATACATGTCGGTGTCGATCGCATCGGCATGCAGGTTGTTGCCGCTGACGTGCACGGTTGCCTCGGCCTTGTGCTGCAGCTTGTCCACCGACATGAGGACGTTGACGTCGATGACGTGGTCGAAATGGCGTTTGACGCGATCCAGGCGCTTTTCGACATAAGCGCGCATCGACTCGGTGATTTCCACGTGATGACCAGTGACTTTGAGCTGCATGGTTGGCCTCCTGGGGCGCTACTCAAGAATGGGCTCGCTTGCGTTCATTGGACGGCGCAATGCCCATGGATTCACGGTACTTCGCGACCGTGCGTCTGGCAACCGGAATACCCTCCTTCGACAGGATTTCTGCGATCCGGCTGTCGCTCAGGGGCACCTCGGAGGCCTCCTCGCGGATCAGCTTGCGGATCTTGGCGCGGATCGCCGTGGAAGAGGTGCCGGACCCGTCCGCGCTCTCGACCTGGCTGGAGAAGAAATAGCGCAGCTCGAACACGCCGCGCGAGGTATGCATGTACTTGCCGGAGGTGACGCGCGAGATCGTGGATTCGTGCATGCCGATGGCCTCCGCAATATCGCGCAGGATCATCGGCCGCATGCGCTCTTCACCGTGGTCCAGGAATTCATGCTGGCGTTCCACGATTGAACGCGCCACCTTCAGCAGCGTGTCGTGGCGGATCTCCAGGCTCTTGAGCAGCCAGCGCGCCTCCTGCAGCTGCGTGCGCATCGTGGCATGGCCGGCATTGCGGCCGATGAGGCTGGCGTAGCTCTCGTTGATGCGCACCTTCGGCAGGGTGGCGGAATTCATTTCCACCGTCCAGCCATTGGCCGAACGGCGCACGAACACATCCGGCACCACATATTCCGCCGCCGCCGTGCTTATCTGCGAACCCGGTCGCGGGTGGCAGCCGCGGATCAGCAGCATTGCCTGTTCCAGTTCTTCTTCCGAGACGCGCAGCTCGCGCCGCAGCGTGACCAGCTCCCGCTGCGCTACCAGATCGAGGCGATCGCGGGCAATGGCAAGGGCCGTGGCAAGGCCCGCCGTATCCGGCGCCAGCGCGCGCAGCTGCAGGCCGATGCATTCGCCGACCGTGCGCGACGCCACGCCCAGCGGATCGAAGCTCTGCACGACTTCCAGGATTTCGGCGATCTGTTCGTCACTCGCCTGGATCTCGGGCTTGAGCGTTGCGGCGATCGCATCGAATGGTTCGGTGAGGTAGCCGTCGTCACTGACGGCGTCGATGATCGCCCGGCCAATGGCGCGTTCACGCTCGCCCAGGTGCGCCATCTCGAGCTGCCACTGCAGGTGCGTGTGCAGCGATTCACCGCGGCCGTCCTGGTAATCCTGCTGGCGCTCATCGTCGTCGCCACTCCAGGGCGTGTCACCCGGTGCGGCCGAGGTTTCATTCCAGCTGTCGTCGACGATTTCCACGCTGGGCTCGTCGTCGCCGGAACTGGCGGTCGGGGCCTGCTCGACACCGTCTGGCGGCAGCTCATGGTCATTGGGGCCGGCCCCCAGCGCTTCGAAGCTCGCCGTGCCTTCGGCATCGTCTTCCGCCTCGAGCATCACATTGGTTTCGAGCAGCTCGCGGATGTGCGCTTGCAGTTCCAGCGAGGGCAGCTGCAGCAGCCTGATCGCCTGCTGCAGCTGGGGAGTCATGGTCAGCTGCTGGCCAAGGCGAAGCTGCAGGGAAGCTTTTAACATCATTACATGCGGAAATTCTGGCCCAGATACACTTCGCG
>JBDSGY010000163.1:0-5162 GCA_039918755.1 Steroidobacteraceae bacterium | reverse complement strand
TCCTGCGAATAGAGCTGTTCGACCTTCAGCGTGGCGGGATCGATTTTCACCACGCGCCAGTCCTGGCCCACCTGGCCCGCACCGAGCAGCTTGCCGTCCCTGGCCCAGTGGATGTTGTCGATGCGGAAACCGAGATCGATGTCCTGCCGCACCGGTGTTTTCGCACCGCGTGAGAGACGGATGAAGGTCTAGCTGCCCCAGGCCGCCATGTAGATCGTCCTGCCATCATCCGAGAGCTCGATGCCATTGGCGCCCGAGGCCTCGCTGCCCGGAACCTTCTGCCAGCCGCTGGCCGTGTGCCATTCCCACAGTTCGCCGTTCCTGATGCCGGACATCATTTCCTGCATCGGCTTGCCGCGCGGCAGGAAGTTGGTGGTGATGAAGCCGCCATCGGCGAGACCACGCACCGAGTTCAGTCCCACATCACCGGGCGCGATGGCGCAGCCGATCCACGTGAGCAGTGGTGTGACGCCACGTGTGTCCACATTGAACACTTCGATGGATTCACGCGCGCCATGGCCGACCACGAACAGTTTGTGCGTGGGGCCACGGCCAGGGGCGACATACACGCCATGCGTGGTGAACGCGCCGCGCGGCGGGCCGGGGCAACCGGGATAGGCCTTCGCGTCCAGCTGCTCCTTCGCGGCAGCGGAAGGGTAGGCAGTCATGCTCACACGGTCACGGATGCGGATCAGCGTGATGCCGCCGGTGCCGGCATAGGCCGACGCGACCGCCCAGTCGTTGCCCATCGCGACCAGGTCTTCCGGAGCCTGCTGGTTGCAGACATAGGTCCTGGCATCACAGGCGGGGGCAGGCGGGGGCGTGGGCGCCTCGGCTGCCATGGACGGCAATACGACCACCGCTGCAGCGGCAATGAGCAGGCGCGACTGAATGTGTTTCACCGTTACCACCCTCGTTCTTTGTTTTGCCGGACGGAAGCAGTATCGCATCTATTGAACAGCCCGAGCCTGGATCAGCTTGGCGCTCAGGTCCCACAGCCGTTCCCTGGCCGCGGCATCGTATGCCTGCGCGTTGGCCCGGCCCTCGTTCATCTGGTTGAAGTAGAGGCCGGTTCTGCCGGCGATTGCCTTGCCAACCGCCAGCTGCATGACTGAATTCGCGCCGTCTTCCACTGACGACATCGGCTGCCGCCCGGCGCCGGTCACCATCGGCGTGTTCATGTAGGTCGCCGGGTGCACGGCATTGACGATGACCTTCTTTGGATCAAGCATCCCGGCCAGCGAAATCGTGAACAGGATCTGCGCCAGCTTCGACTGCGCGTATGCGCTCGTCGTCTGGTAGTTCTCCCGCATCATGATGTCGTCGAAGTTGATGGTGCGCTGGCCGATCGACGCGACATTGACGATGCGCGCCGGCGCGCCGGCCTCGAGCAGCGGCAGCAGTTCGCGCGTCAGCAGGAAATGCGAGAGGTAATTGATCGCGAACACCAGTTCGTAGCCATCGGCACTCTCGCGGCGTGCTTCATTGGCAACACCACCGATGCCGGCGTTGTTGATCAGGAGATGCAACTGCGGATGCTCTGCACGCACCCGCTTTGCCAGGGCTGCAACCGCAGCCAGTGAACCCAGGTCGCCGGTGTAGTACGTGGCGCGCCCTGGGCCCTTGCTGGTGATTTCAGTCGCGATCTGCCGGCCGCGCTCTTCGTTCAGGCCGTGGATGATGACGGTGGCGCCCATCGCGCCCAGTCGCCGCGCCACCGTTTCGCCAAGGCCGCTGGTGGAGCCGGTGACCATTGCGGTCTTGCCATGCATGTCGAGCGCGTCCTGAGCCAAGGCCCAGGGTGCAAAACATCCGAGCAGCGCGACGATAGCGGCGATGAAGATCTGGCGTTGCGAAGTCATCGAGCTCCCCCGTTTTCGTGGCACCTTGAGTGTAAGCTTGCCTGATTCAGATAACAGAAGGGAGGCCAGACATGCTTCAGCAACCACGCGCACCGCGGGCGGCAGCCAGAGCCGCGCTCGTTCCAGTACTGCTCAGCCTTTGCGGCACGGCGGCTGCGGCGGACAACTGCGACCGCGCCTGTCTCACCGGCCTGCTCACCCAGTACGTCGATGCGATCGTGGCCCATGACACCTCGAAACTGCCGCTGGCGGAAAGCGTCCGGATCACCGAAGACTCGAAGGCCATCAAGCTGGGCGAAGGCATCAGCAAGACAGTGACCGGCAAGGGCACCTTCCGCCATGACTATCTGGACACGAAGAAGCAGGTGGCCGCGACCCACGTGCTGCTGCAGGAAGGCAAGACACAGGTGCTGTTGTCGCTGCTGCTGCATGTGAAGGACCGCAAGATTGCGGGCATCGAAACCCTGGTGCAGCGTGTTCCCACAGAGGGGCGCATGCAGCCAACGGAACTGGGCAAACCTGTAAGGGGAATGAACGATCCGGTGCCTGCGGGCAAGAAGCAGTCACGTGAGTCCATGATCAGGACGGCGCTGACCTACACGGAGGGCCTGCGCATCGGCAGTTTCATCGATGGTGGCACGCCATTCGCGCCAGAGACATACCGCGTGGAGAATGGCGTCATCCTGGCAGGCGCTGGTTGCGGGCGCGACGACTGCAGCCTGTATGGGCAGAACCTCCTGCTGCATCCGAGCATCGTGGCCAGTGTTGCCGCGGTTGATGAAGACAATGGCGTGGTGCTGCTGTGGATGAACTTCGGTCACACCGGTCCTTCCTACGGCGAGGGCAACTCGCTGGTGACGTTTGAGGCATTCAAGGTCTGGGGTGGACAGATCCATACCATCAACGCGTTCTTCAAGGGCATGCCGATTGCGACCTCACGCTTCTGGCCTACCTCAGACCCGGTCTCCAAATAAGACATGGAAGTGCCTCCCCGCTACAAGCGTGGCGACGCCCTCGACAAGGCCTACGAGCGGCTTGAAAGCATGATGCCCGGCTGGCCAGCGCGTGTGCTGCGCTGGCTGCAGGGGCCGGACTCGCGCTTCGTCAGGATGCCGCTTGGCATCCTGTGCACGCTTGGGAGTTTCTTGTGGTTCCTGCCCGTGCTGGGTCTATGGATGCTGCCGGTCGGGCTATTGCTGATCGCACAGGACATTCCGTTCCTGCGCAGTCCAGTCGGCCGGATCACATTGCGGGGTCTGGATGCGGCGACCCGGCTGCATCAACGCTGGCGGAAATGGCGGGCGTCCCGGTCCTGACCAGCTTGCCCACGCGCACGCCCAGCAATCGCAGCCGGCGCTCCAGGTTCACACGCTTGAGACTCAGGCCGGCATGCCGGCGGATGACCGCCGCATCGTTCGTGAACTGTTCGATGGTGGTGTCGCGCGTCACGATCTGGAAATTGTCGAAGCGCAGCTTGATGCCGATGGTCCTGCCGACGTAACCCTTGCGCTGCAGGTCCGCTGCCACCTGCTGGCACAGTCGCGTGAATATCCCGCCCAGCTCCGCGCGGTCGCGCACGGCATGCAGGTCGCGCTCGAAGGTTGTCTCGCGACTCATGCTGACGGGTTCACTCTCGGTCACGACTGCCCGCTCGTCGCGTCCCCAGCTCACCTCGTGCAGCCACGCGCCATGGCTCTTGCCAAAATGCTCGAGCAGCCAGCCGCGATCGCGGGCCGCGATATCGCCAACCGTATGAATGCCGTGGGCCTGCAGCTTTTCGTCTGACCGGGGCCCGATGCCGTTCACCTTGCGGCAGGGCAGCGGCCAGACCAGCGCCTGCAGGTCATCCAGGGTTACGACGCTGATGCCGTTGGGCTTCCTGAACTCGCTCGCCAGCTTTGCGAGCAGCTTGTTCGGCGCGATGCCTATCGAGCAGGTGAGGCCTGTGACATTGAAGATGTCCTGCTGGATACGCTGGGCGAGCACTCGACCGCCATCGAGCTGGCCGTCGGGCACCTCGGTGAAATCGATGTATACCTCGTCGATGCCACGATCTTCCATCACCGGTGCGATGGCGATGATCGTGCTCTTGAACAGGCGCGAAATGCGCCGCACTTCGTCGAAGTCCACCGGCAGCAGGATGGCCTGGGGGCAGAGCTTTGCTGCCTTCATCAGGCCCATGGCAGAGCCGACGCCAAACTGGCGCGCGGCATAGGTGGCAGTGGTGGCCACGCCGCGCCCCGCATAGCCGGACAGACGCGGAAACGCGTCCACCGGAATCAAGTCCGGCGCGTCTGCGCTGCGCCCAAGCGCATCGTCTTCCCGGCGGCGGCCGCCACCGATCACTACCGGCAGGCCCTTGAGCTGCGGATAACGCAGCAGTTCGACCGACGCAAAGAAGGCGTCCATGTCGAGGTGTGCGATGCGCCGTGGCAGCGCCGTTACAGTGTCGTCGGGCGTCACCGGGCAAGCATAGCCGCTCGATTCGCCTCAGTACGACCCCATGAAATCGCGCTTGCCGATGGGCACGCCGTTGTGGCGCAGGAGTGCGTAGGCGGTGGTGACATGGAACAGGAACTGCGGCAAGCCGTAGTTTGAAAGATAGGACTGACCAGTGAGTTTCTTTTCCTTTGGCGTGCCGGGCCGCAGCACGATTTCCGCAGTTTCGCGACCAGCAAATCCTGTCTCGTCGAGGCTATCGAGAAACGCGAGTGTCCGAGTCAGAAGTCCGTCCAGATCGGCAAAGGTCAGTTCTGCGCCTTCATAAACAGGAACCTCGACGCCCGCGAGGCGTGCCGAAACTCCGCGTGCAAAATCGGCAGCGATCTGCACCTGCTTGAGCAATGGAAACATGTCTGGATACAGGCGTGCCTGCAGCAATGCGTCGGCATCGATCGACCTGGCGGCGGCATGATCCCGTGCCTGTGCCAGGATCTTCTGCATTGCTGTCAGCAGCTGCCTGAAAACGGGAACGGAATGCGTGTACATCGGGCTGGTCATGGTGGCTTCTCGGTCGCGTGGGTGGGCAACCATATCAGAGCGTGCCTAACCGGCACGACGGACCAGAATCTGCACGGTGGTGAATTTCCCTTCCAGCAGGTTCTCGGCCTTTCGGACTTGCGCTTTCGCCGGCAGGAGATAGGCCTTGAGTCCCGCGGACGGAAAGATAGACGTCTTCCAGGTCGTGTCACCGATGGTTGCCTCCACGCGCAGCGCTCCGAAGCCCACCCGCCGCGGTCCTGCATCCACGAGCCGGATTTCTTTTGAAACTGAGGCGGGCAGGGTGAGGAAGAACCAGGA
>JBDSGY010000162.1:0-2957 GCA_039918755.1 Steroidobacteraceae bacterium | reverse complement strand
GGCACAGCTTGCGGTCGCTGATCAAACAGATGGGTATGTCGGGGGCGTGGGCACTTGTCAGCGGCGATCTCGCCGGCGCCGCCGGCGCCAGGGCTGCGCAGCAGATGATGAGCTTCAAGTTCTCGCGTGATGCCGAGCGCGAGGCAGATGCGGTGGGCTTCGAGGCCCTGGTGGGCGCTGGCATCAACCCCGCAGGAATGCCCGCTTTCTTCGCAATGCTGAACGAAGGCAGTGCGGCGCCGCCAGAACTCTTGTCCACACATCCCTCGTCGCAAGCTCGCCGCCAGGCGCTGGCGGGGCGTCTTCAGCAGCTCGGTTCGCAGAGCTTCACCTCGTTGCCATACCAGCCTTGGCCGCCCGAGGACTAGCGCCCGCTGACTCTTGCGGAGAAGCGGGGCGGCACGATGGCGACCTGCATCAACGTCTTCGCGCCCAACGTGGCGCGCGCGCTGGGCGAATCGATCTTCACGTAAAATGTGCGCGGTTCTGCGCGCTCCGCATCCGGCATCATCGGCACCAGCAGTTCAGTACCTTTCGCGCCGCTCGGTATGACTGCCACTCGGGCCGAAATGCGGCGGAAATCACGATCCGGCAGCGCGGAGCCGCTTTCAGTCCACCACTGGAAGGACACCGTCCCATTAAGGTTGCCGCGCCGACGCACCCAGATGCGTGCGACCGGCGCGGTGCTCTCCACCCACATCACGTCGGCAGGGAGATCGATAGTCGCTCGGCCGGGAGATGTGGGGGCAGGTACATTGGGGCGCTGCGTCGCCTGCGCGGGCTCCGCATTGATGATTACCTTTTCAGCCGGCGGCGAAGTTGTGGCAGGCGGAACTGCGGGCGCCAGCGACGCGATCGGGGCCTCACGCGTAACAGTGGGCGGCAGCGACGCGATCGGGGCCTCACGCGTAACGCTGGTTTCCCGCCGTTCCTCGGTGGGGTAGAAGAAAATCGCGAACAATAGCCCCGCCGTGACCAGCGCGCCCGCGATCCATGCCCGCGATCGTCTACCTACGGTTGGCGGAGCTCCGTTGAGCTGTGACGCAGGCGCAGTTTTTACCGTGCGCGAGTCTTCGCCCGCAAAGGCGGCGAGCACATCGCCGTCGGAGCCGTCCTTGCCGGTGAGCGTATCGCGCAGCACTCGCCACTTTTCCCGAGAGAGGACGGGAGGCGCGCGCAAGCGTGAACTCCGGTTGTTCGCGCGTTCCGTTGCCGCAGTTCCAGTCAGCAGCTCGTAGGCCAACCACGCAAAAGCCAGCCGATCCGCGGCCACGTTGGATGTCTGATCGCCCTCCAGCTGGAAGTTCTGCAGGAATACTTCGCCGGTATGATTGACGAGCACATTGCCTGCGTCCACCGCACCGTGCGTGACGCCCTGCAAGTGTGCATAGGCAAGGGCACCAGCCACCGTGCGCACCGCGTTGAGTGCGAGCGTGACATCCATTGCCTTTCCCGCTTTGCGCGCGATCAAGTCTTGGAGCGGGACGCCGTTCACCAGCTCCATGACAAGCAGCAGCTCGCCGCCATGCTCTTCGACGTCCAGCAGCCGCACGATCGCCGGGTGGGAAAGTCGCTGCAGCTTGCCCAGGCGCTGAAGCAAATCCGGCGCACGCGGTCCGGGGTCGTCCAGCAGTTGTATGGCTACACGCGTGCGTATTCCGGTGAGCCTGACCTTGGTCTCGTCCAGTGCTTCGACCAACGTGCCCGTGGCGTCGCTGCGCAGGATGTCGACTACCCGGTAACGACCGCCCAGCTGATCGCCCATGCGCACCTGCCGATGCACCGCCGCTGACGCAGTGGGCGCCACAGGCGATGGGAGAGGTGGGGCGGCAGGTGGCGCGACTTGAGCTGGCAGCACAGTGGGGATCGGCGCAGCCGGTGCAGCCAGTGCGACTGGTTCTGGATGCGGCACACCCGCAAGGGACGACACGGCGTGCTGTTGCAGTTGCGACTTCACCTTGATGAAAACGTCCTGGCTGATTTTCGCGCGCCGGAACTGCTGATCAAGCAATGCGAGCGCTTCCCACCCGATTTCTTCATCTTCTTGTTGCAGGCGGATGATCTCGCCGACGAATTCGTCTGGCGTGCATTCTTCCGCCGCAAGTGCGTTCAACCAAGTGGCGACGTCCGCGTCTGCAGCAATGCGCAGTCCGCGCGAATTTTCACGCGGGAGTTTGGAAGACGGAACATTCATGCGGCGGATGATCGCGCAGTGGACGCGAGAAATCCCGGCTTCCGCGTAGGTCTAGGCGCCGACGCGCCGTGCGCATTGTCCTACCCACCATATCCGCTCTACGCCCTGGCTACTTCCCCGAACGCGCAGGTCCATGCGTCAGCATCGCGATGCGGTATACCGAGCCTCTGCCCACGACGAACAGCACGCCCTTGTTGGGCCCGGAAAACGCAAGATTCTGCGGCGTCTTCGGCATCGCGATGATGCCAAGCGGCTTGCCGTCTTCCGTGAACACCTGCACACCCAGCGTGGTGGCCACGTAAAGGCGGCCCTTCTCATCCACGGCCAGGCCATCGGCGCCGCTGCCTGGCGTGTCCCCATTGGCCGGCGGCGGCACGACCAGCCTGGCGAAGTCGCTGCGCTTCTTCACTTCACCGTTGCGGCCCAGCTTGTACGCATAGATCGATTCGCCGCTGGTGTTGGCGACATACAGGGTGCGCTCATCGGGGCTCAGCGCCACGCCATTGGGACGCGCGATGTCGGTCGCAATGCGTATGAGCTTGCCCTTCGACGTCAGTTGATACAGCGCCGATGGGATGACTGGCGGCGCGGTGGCGGTGAGCGGCACGGTGTCCGTGAAATAGATGTTGCCGCGTCTGTCCGCGACCAGATCGTTGGGGCGGTTGAACGGTGTGCCGTTGTAATTGCCTACCAGCACACGGGGCGCTACCCCCGGCTGGATGACGGCGATGGCCAGACTTACGTTGAGCGTCGCGACGATCTC
>JBDSGY010000161.1:0-5725 GCA_039918755.1 Steroidobacteraceae bacterium | reverse complement strand
GCCGCTGATCGCAAGCTCGATCCGGCAGGGCTTTGGCGATGTAGGCGCGGCGCGCAGAGGCACAGGCAGCACCGATCGCCGTGACCAGGACCTGCCATTGAAGTTCGTGGGCATCGGCGTGCTGGTGCTGCTCGCCGTGATCATGATCGTCCCCGCACTGCACATGAATCTGCTCGGCGCCCTGCTCATCCTCATTCTCGGTGCATTGTTCGTGACGGTGTCGTCGCGCCTCACCGGCGAGATCGGTTCCACTTCCAATCCCATCTCCGGAATGACCATCGCCACGCTGATGCTCACGTGCCTGGTGTTCCTGATCGTCGGCTGGACCGGTGGCGCCTGGTATGTCACCGCGCTTTCCGTCGGCGGCATCGTGTGCATCGCCTGCTCCAACGGCGGCACCACCTCGCAGGACCTGAAGACCGGCTTCCTGGTGGGCAGCACGCCAAAACTGCAGCAGATCGCCATCCTCTTCGGTGCTTTTGCTTCCGCTCTGCTGATGGGTCCCATCCTGCTGAAGCTCAATGACACGGCAACGGTGTATGTGCCGATCGCGCAGGTGGCGCCACAGGGGCTGACCACCGATGCAGACGCGCTGGGTGCCACGCGCGAATCACTCACCGGGCCGCAGGCGAAGGACGATTCGGCCAGCTACCACGTCTGGCACAAGACCAGTCTCGAGGGCGCACCGGCCGGCAAGTATCTGGTCGATGACACCGGTCGCGCGGTGTGGCTGGTGGACCCGGGCATCAACGGCGTGCACAACACGCGCCCCGATGGCACCGAGGTGCGCAAGTTCGACGCGCCCAAGGCCACGCTGGTTTCCTACATCATCAAGGGCATTCTCGACCGCGAACTGCCGTGGGACCTGATCCTGTTCGGCGCCATGATCGCGCTGCTGATGGAGATTTCCGGCGTGCCATCGCTGGCGTTCGCGGTGGGCGTGTATCTGCCGATTTCTTCCACGGCGCCGATCTTCGTCGGCGGCATGCTGCGTTACTTCGTCGACCGCAGGAAGCGCAGGGAACCTGAAGCGGCCAAGCTGGATGAAACGCAATTTGGGGCGCTCACCGATCGCGGCCCGGGCGTGTTGTTTGCATCGGGCTACATTGCGGGCGGCGCCATCGCCGGCATCGTGATCGCCTTCCTGGCCGGGGTGACCAGCGACTTCGACGCTGCCCTGCAGCGCTGGTCCACCGGCAGCAATCCGTTCTTCGAAGGGCCTTACGCCGACCTGCTTTCCATGCTGCCGTTCCTGGTGCTGGTGGTGCTGCTCTGGCAGGTTGCCCGCGGCCGGTTTCTAGCCGGCCCGGCAACGCCGCGCGACTGACCAGGCCGCGCGCACGCTGGTGGCGCTGACCGCCAGCGGCTTGCGACAGCGGACGCACACGGTTCGGTTATCGGCATTGTCGGCACCGCAGCGTGGGCAGAACATCATTTCCTCCCGGTTCTGAATTTTCCGTAGGGTGATGATGTAGCGAGCTGCCGCGCAGCGGCAGCCGGATATCTGGCCCGAATGGCCAGATTCGCGTTACTCGTGGGCAGCGCGATGCGAGGCGGAAGTCATCCGGTCCAGCAGCCCCATCAGCACCGCCGAGAACACGAAGGTCATGTGGATGATCACGTACCACAGCAGCTTGTCGTTATCGATGTCCTGCGCTTCCATGAACTTGCGCAGCAGGTGAATCGACGAGATCGCCACGATCGACGCCGCCACCTTCAGCTTCAGCGTGCCGGCATCGAGCTTGCCCAGCCACCCAAGCTTGTCGCCACCGGCGGTTTCGTCCACGTCGATCTTCGACACGAAATTCTCGTAACCCGAGAACATCACCATCACGATCAGGCCGGCCACCAGCGACAGATCCACCAGCGCCAGCAGCGAGAGCACTATCTCCGCCTCCGCCGCATCAGGGCTGAGCACATGCTGGAAAGCGTGGAACAGCTCGCTGAAGAACTGGATGCCCAGGATGATCAGCGCGACCGAGAGGCCGAGGTACACCGGCGCCAGCAGCCAGCGGCTGGCGAAGAAAAGACGTTCGATTTTGTGTTCCATTGCGGCTGATTATAGAGGCTGCGTGCCGCGCAGCTCTACCGCGTCACCGCGCCGCAGAATGCTGCCCACGCCAGCGGTGGCATAGGCATTGCGACCGAATACCACACCGCGCAGCGCGGCATCGAAGCGGTATCCCTTGAGTGTGCGCAGCGGCTCGTCGTCCGTGCGCTCGCCCCGCGTGTGATCGATCGTGGTGATCACGCAGCGCGTGCAGGCCTTGGTAAGCGCGATTCGCGCCGCGCCCGTGGCCAGTTCCAGCGCTGCGTCTTCGGCATATGCGGCGACGCCGCTGAGCAGCAGGTTCGGCCGGAAGCGCTGCACCGGCAGATCGCGGCCAGCACGCGCAGCAAGGTCGTCGATGGACGCCTGCGACAGCACCAGCATGGGAAAGCCATCGCTGAACAATGTCGATACCGGCCGCTGGGCGGTCCAGGCCTGATTGGCAAGGCGCGGACGGCGCGAGTCAAAGCGCACCAGCCGCAACGGCCTGCCGAGCCAGTCCGACAGGAACTGCGCCACTTCCGCGCCGGCATCGAAGGCCGCGCAGGTCGCGCCCCAGACCTGTACCTCACGGACTTCACCGCCGTGCTGCAGATCCACGGCCGGACCTGCACCCTGCGGATTGCCCAGCCGCAGCGCGCCATCGGCGATTGCGGTGGCGAGCAGCGCCAGGCGCGATTCCTCCCGTTGCGTGACGAAGCGTCCGCTGGCATCCACGATCATCCACTCGCGATCGTGCTCGAGGCCGTCGGGGCCGAGCCGCGCTTGCGCGCAGGCGATGCCCGCGGCGGATTTGATGGGATAAAGGAAGAGCCCGGCCAGTACCGCCGTCATGGATTCGAACGCGCCTCGATGCGGCGCCGTTCCGCTGCCAGATCGGCACTCTCGCGCTGCGAATTGGACTCGAGCCCTTCCACGCAGCGTTCCAGATAGCCGCGCAGCTCGGTGATTTCCTGCGGCTGCAGGAACGCCAACATCTGGGTCATCACCGGCCCGCCGGCAGAGCGGGCAGCGCCGAGGCGCTCGAGCCCGGCAGGCAGCAGATACCAGCGATCAGCCCGCCGGTTGTGGGGATCGGGACGGCGTTCGATGGCGCCGTCGCGCTCCAGATGGCGCAGCAGGCCGGTCATGGTCTGGGGCGTGACCAGCAGACGTCGCGCCAGGCGCGCGCCGGCGATGCCCGGTTCCTGCTGCAGCTGGTCGAGCGTGACCAGGTGCGCAAACGAGACATCCCCGCTTCGCCGCAGGCGCTCGTCGACCTGGTGGCGGAACTGGTGCATCAGTCGCTTGAGGAGATAACCAATCTGCTCTTCGGGCGAGCGATGGGGAGAACGATGCGGACTCACGATCTTATGTATCCGGCCTGTTGCCAAAACTAAGGTGCCTGATATTATATCAGTCACCTGATATCAGACAAGCCGAGTCAAGCCGATGCGCCCAGATCAGACGCTCTCAATCCGACCCCGCCTATCCCGTAAAGTTCTGCTGGTCGGCATCGTTGCTTCCACACTGCTTGCAGCCTGCGGTGGCAAGAAGCCAGCACAGGCAAAGGCCGCGGCTGCGCCCACTTCTTCGATGACCATCACCACCACCCCGGTGCGCAGTGAAGACATCGTGCGCACGGTGCCGGCCACCGGCTCCATCTATCCCTGGCAGGAAGTGATCGTCGGCGCCGAAGTCGGCGGCTATCGCGTCGCAGCCGTGCTGGTGGATGTCGGCACGCGCGTGCAGAAGGGCCAGGCGCTGGTGCGACTGTCGGTCGACATGCTGCAGGCCGACCTTGATTCACGCAAGGCTGCGCTGCGCAGTGCGCAGGCAGCCGAGGTCAATGCGGCCGCGGCGCTGCGCCGTGGCGAGCAGGTCTCCACGGTCGGTGCGCTGTCGGCAGCCGACCTCGACCGCCTGAAGTCCGAACAGGTTGCCGCGCAGGCGCGCGTCGAAACCGCACAGGTCGATCTGCGCACGGCGGAACTGCGCCTGCGCTATGGCACCGTCACCGCGCCCGACAGCGGCACCATCACTTCGCGCACCGTCAGCGTCGGCCAGATCGCGCAGGCCGGCCAGGAAATGCTGCGCATGCTGCGACAGAACCGCGTCGAATGGCGCGCCGAAGTACCGGAGTCGCAGCTGTCGCGCATCAAGGTTGGCCAGACCGCGCAGGTCACTGCCGTCGATGGCACCGTGCTCAACGGCAAGGTGCGCGCGGTGGCGCCCACGGTGCAGGTCAACAACCGCACCGGCATCGCCTACATCGACATCACCGGCGGCGACGCCCGCGCCGGCATGTTCGCGCGCGGTGCCATCGAAGCCGGCAAGGGCCCCGGCCTGCTGGTGCCGATCGCAAGCGTCGTCACGCAGGATGGTTACAGCTATGTGTTCGTGCTGGGCAAGAACAATGTGGTCGAGCGTCGTCTCGTGCAGCAGGCCGGCGTGCACGGCGATTCGATGGAACTGGCCAGCGGCATTGCTTCGGGCGATGTCATCGCCGTGAAGGGCGCTGGCTTCCTGAAAGATGGCGACACGGTGCGCGTCACGGAAGAAGTCGCCGCTGCCGCGCCGGCAGCCACCGTCCAGAAGAAGGACGCCCTGTGAACTTTGTAACGTGGTCAATCCGCAACCCCGTTCCGGTCATCATGATGTTCGTCGCGCTCATGCTCGGCGGCATCCTGAGCTTCCCCAAGCTCGGCGTGCAGGATCAGCCGGACATCGCCTTCCCGTTCATCACCGTGAACGTGGGCTATGCCGGCGTGCCGCCCACGCAGATGGAAACCGAGGTCACGCGCAAGGTTGAAGACGCGGTCTCTACCATCGTCGGCATCGAGAACATCAATTCCACGGTCACCACCGGCTCGTCGCAGACCTTCATCGAGTTCCAGTTCGGCTCCGATCTGTCGCAGGCCATGGATGACGTGCGCGATGCGATCTCACGCATCCGCCCGGACCTGCCGCTGGATGCCACGGAACCGCGCATCTCGCGCGCCACCACGGCCGGCAACGCCGTGCTCACCTTTGCGGTGGCCTCCGACAATCTCTCCGACACCGAACTTTCCTGGTTCGTCGACCTCAATGTGATGCGCGAGATCAGCGGCGTGCCGGGCGTCGGCGCGGTGAACCGCGTCGGCGGCGTGTCGCGCGAAGTGCGCGTCGATCTGGATCCGGACCGCATGGCCGCGCTGGGCGTGACGGCAGGCGATGTCTCGCGCCAACTGGTGAGCAACCAGGTGGAACTGCCGGGCGGCGAAACCCGCATCGGCTCGCAGGAACAGAGCGTGCGCACGCTGGGCACCATCAGCAGCGTGCAGGAACTGGCCGCGCTGCCGATCACGCTGGGCGATGGTCGCAACATCCGCCTGGATTCCATTGCCGAGGTGCGCGACCAGGCCGCCGAAGTGCGCCAGGAAGTGCTTCTCGACGGCAAGCCGGTGATCGGCTTCCAGGTCATGCGCGCCTGGGGCGAAGGCGCGCTGAAGGTGGCCGACGGCACCCGCGAAGCGGTCAAGAAGCTGCAGGCCAAATACCCGAACATCCAGGTGACCGAGATCAATGCGGTCGCCGACAAGGAAATCCGCGAGAGCTTCCACGGCTCGATGATCATGCTGGTCGAGGGCGCCATCCTCGCCATCATCGTGGTGTGGTTCTTCCTGCGCGACATCCGCGCCACGTTCATATCGGCCG
>JBDSGY010000160.1:0-4814 GCA_039918755.1 Steroidobacteraceae bacterium | reverse complement strand
GTCATCATGTCGCTGGCCGAGGTGGTGCTGCTGTCGATGGTCAACGGCTTCGGCTCGGATGCGCTGGCGGCCTATGGAATCGGCAACCAGGTGCTGGGCTATGTGCAGTTCCCGGCAATGTCCATCGCCATCGCCGCCTCGGTGCTGGGCGCGCAGGCCATCGGCGCCGGTCATCCCGAAAAACTCGGGCAGATCGCGCGCGCCGGAATCCTCATCAACTTCGCAATCACGGGCTCGCTGCTGCTGCTGTGCTATCTGTTTGCGCGACCGCTGATCGCCGTGTTCACGCAAAGCCCCGCGGCGGCCCATATCGCGCTGAACCTGCTGTACATCGTGCTGTGGAGCACGCTGGTGTTCGGCTGCGCGGCAGTGACTTCCGGTGTGATGCGTTCAAGTGGCACGGTGATGATCCCAACACTGCTGTCGATCAGCGCCATCCTGCTCGTCGAAGTGCCAGCCGCCTGGTTGCTGAGCAAGCACTATGGCATCGACGGCATCTGGATGGCCTATCCCATCACCTTCATGACCATGCTCATCCTGCAGACCACCTATTACCGGCTGTTCTGGAGCAGGAAACGCATCCAGAAACTGATCTAGTGAAGAAGAAGCTGGATTACACGTATCGCGGCGTGGTCATGTCACGACCCGTCATCCAGCCCGTCCACAAGCCGGCGGCCACCGCCGGTCCGCCGAAGATCCGTGTAGGCCGCGAGGTGTCCGGCCGCGGCGGCAAGGGCGTCACGGTGATCACAGGCCTCCCGCTGCGGGGCGATGCCCTGGAAGAGCTGGCCACGCAGCTGAAACGCAGCTGCGGCGCGGGTGGCGCCGTGCGCGGCGACAAGGTCGAAGTCCAGGGAGAACACCGGGATCGCCTCGTGGCCGAACTGCTCAAGCTCGGCTATGACGCCAAGCGAGCCGGTGGCTGACAAGCCGCTGCTCGGGCAGGCATTAACGAAGCGTTCAGGTTGGGGCGCGTAGGCTCGACATTTCCTGGGCTAGGGATCAGATCATGAAATTCCGGGCGAACATTCTGGTGACGGCCGCCGCTGCATTGCTGACACCGCTGGCTGTCCTTGCGGCGGACACCAGTCCCAAGGACGTTGCAAAACTCGCAAAACCGCCAGCCGTCTGTGATCAGGTCACCGGCAGCCGCATCAAGCCCCGCGCCGCCACCAGTTGCGATAAGCAGGCGAAAGGGCCGTTCCGCAGCTATTCAGCGGAAAGGCTGCAGGACACCGGGGAGATCGACATGGCAGCCGCACTGCGCAAACTGGATCCGTCCTTCCAGTAATTCAGAGCGGGATCCGGAATCGGCATCAGCCTCGCGTCAGCGCGTGGGGTGCTTGTGATCCATTGGCGCCGCCGTAGTGAGCGGCCGTACTTCCAGCTGTACCACCATGTCCCGTTCATCGTCCTCGAACCGCAGCGACAGCGGCACGGACTTGCCCACTTCGAACGGGGCGGTCAGGTCGTTGAACATGACGTGCAGGCCGTTGGGGACGAAACGCACCACTTCGCCCGGTGCAATCTCAAGCTTGGCCACCGGCCACATGTGCGCAACGCCCTGCGAATCGATGCTGCTCAGGTGCAGCGTAACGGTGTCGCAGGCCGGTGAGGTGATGCGCAGCAACTTGCGCGGCTTGTCGCCGGTATTGGTCAGCACCAGATAGCCGGCACCCGTCTTTGCGCCAGGAACCGTCGCCCTCGACCAGGCCTCGCTGGCCACTACGTCCGCCATGGCGGGTGCCGCCAGCACCATCCCCAGTCCCGCGGCCACCAGGGCCCCACCTATCCGCGCGCGCATGCTTTTCATGCAGCAATTCTAGTCCCGACTTGCAGCGCGCGCACGGCTTGCCTACGCTTCGCGCCCCCATGCTCAAGTTCGACTCCATTACCCTGCGCCGAGGTCCGCGCGTGCTGTTCGCAGACGCCGACTTCAGCCTGTTCCGTGGCGAAAAAGTCGGCATCACCGGCGAGAATGGCAGCGGCACGTCGAGCCTGCTGGCGTTGGTGCGCGGCGAGCTGGCACCCGACGCCGGGCACTTCGAAATGCCCTCGAACTTGTCGGTCGCCCATGTGTCGCAGGAACTGGAAGCCAGTGACCGGCACGCCATCGAGTTCGTGCTGGATGGCGACACCGAACTGCGGCAGCTGGAAGCACGCATTGCGGAGGCCGAAAAGGCCGACCACGGCACCCGGCTTGCGAACCTGTATACGCAGTACGCCAGCATCGGGGGCTACGATGCGCGCGCCCGCGCCGCGCAGCTGATGCATGGACTGGGATTCAGCACCGTGGACGAAACCCGCGCGGTGCGCGACTTTTCCGGCGGCTGGCGCGTGCGGCTGAACGTGGCCCGTGCACTGATGTGCCGGTCCGACCTGCTGCTGCTCGACGAGCCCACCAATCATCTCGACCTCGACGCCATCGTCTGGCTGGAAGACTGGCTCAAGGCGTACACCGGCACGCTGCTGCTGATCGCGCATGACCGCGAGTTCCTCGACCGCGTGATAGATCGCATCGTGAACATCGAGCAGCAGAAAGCCACCACTTACGCCGGCAACTATTCCGATTTCGAAAACGCGCGTGCTGCGCAACTGGCGCAGCAGTCCACCATGCACGCGCGGCAGCAACGCGAGATCGCGCACATGGAATCCTTCGTCGCGCGCTTTCGCGCCAGCGCCACCAAGGCTCGGCAGGCGCAGAGCCGCATCAAGGCACTGGAACGAATGCAGCGCATCGCGCCCGCGCATGTGGATTCACCATTCGAATTCAGTTTTGCGCCGCCGCTGAAGCTGCCGCGGCCGCTGCTGGCCATAGAAGAACAGTCCGCCGGCTACGGCGAGCGCATGCTTCTCGACAAGGTCAGCCTCACCGTCTATCCGGGCGACCGGATTTCACTCCTAGGTCGCAATGGCGCAGGCAAATCCACCCTGATCAAGCTGCTTGCGCGCGAGATTCCCGGACACGGCGGCACGCGCGATGACGCGCGCGATCTGAACCTGGGCTATTTCGCGCAGCATCAGCTCGAACAGCTGGATCCAGCCGCGTCAGCCATCCTGCATGTCCAACGGCTGGCACAATCTCTGGGACAGCGCCCGACTGATCAGGAGCAGCGCGACTTTCTGGGCAGTTTCGGATTTCGCGGCGACCGCGTGTTCGAGCCGGTGGCGCCGTTTTCCGGCGGCGAGAAAGCCCGGCTGGCATTGGCGCTTGTGGCTTACAGCAAACCCAACCTGTTGCTGCTCGATGAACCCACCAACCATCTGGATCTCGAGATGCGCCAGGCTCTCGCCATGGCGCTGCAGGAGTATGCAGGCGCCGTCATCATGGTCTCGCATGACCGGCATCTGCTGGCCAGCGTAACCGACCGCTTCCTGCTGGTGGATGCAGGCAGCGTGCAGGATTTCGATGGCGATCTGGATGACTATGCACGCTGGCTGTCGAAGAGCAGCGCGAATGCGCCCGCATCCGTGGCAGCGGCGGAAGCTGCGCAGAAAGCGCCGCCCCAGCAGCGGCGCCGCGACAGCGCCGAAGCACGCAAGGCACTCGCGCCGCTGCGGTCACGGCTCACGCGCTGCGAGAAACGCATGCACGAACTTGCCGCGCAGGGGCAGCTGCTGGATGTGCAGCTGGCCGATCCCGGCCTCTATGCCGCCAGCGAACGCAAACGTCAGCTCGAGCTCACCGCGCAGCGGGCCCGCATCGCGCAGGAAACCGAAGGCGTGGAATCGGAATGGCTGGAAGTCAGCGAAGAATTGGAACGTGCCCAGGCCGCGGAATAGTCAGTCGACTTTTGGCGTGCCGTCCAGCCCCGCATTTTCGGGAATCAGGTGCCCGGCGCGGTCGCGCTTGGTGCGGATGTAGCGCTCGTTGTGCACATTCGGCGGCGCCAGCAGCGATTCGATTGCCTGCACATCGATGCCGCGCGCGCGCAGCTCGCGCACCTTGTGCGGACTGTTCGTCAGCAGCTTGATGCGTGTGAAGCCAAGCTGCTGCAGCATCGCGGCCGCAATGGCGTAGCTGCGCTCGTCGGCGCTGAACCCCAGATGCCGGTCCGCATCCACGGTGTCCAGGCCATCGTCCTGCAGCTGATACGCGCGCAGCTTGTTGGCGAGTCCGATGCCGCGCCCTTCCTGCGCCAGATACAGCAGCACGCCGCCGCCTTCATCATGCAGACGCTTCACTGCAGTCTGCAGTTGTTCCCCGCAGTCGCAGCGCAGGCTGCCAAGCAGGTCACCGGTAAAGCACGAGGAATGTGCGCGCACCGGCACCACGCCCTGCGGATCCGGATTGCCGACGATCACCGCCACATGCTCCGAGGCGTCGCGCCGGTCGCGGAACAGCACCAGGCGACTGGACTCTTCGGCCCGCAGCGGCACGCGCGCCTCGCTGACGCGCATGAGATCAAGCTCGGTGGGCTGGGTGTAGCGCGCGATTTCGTCGATGCGCACGGACTGCGCAGAGGCCGGCGCCGCGCCGGTCTGCAACCCTGAAACCAGCATGGCCGGCAACAGCTGGGCGCTCTTTGCCAGCTGCACGGCGGCAATGCACAGCGCATCTGCACAGGCGGCCTGTGGCACTAGCCCACCCAGTGCCTCGCGCCAGCCATCGGCTTCCCAGTGCGCGCCCAGTTCGTGCAGCTGTTGCGCAGCGAGTCCTGCAGGCAGGGTGAGCAGCAGGACTTCGTCGGATTCGCAAGGCACGCGCAGCGCGGCGGCGCGCGCACCGGTTACCACCAGCGCGGCGCCAGCAAGCTGCAGTGCATGGGCGACGAGTGCCGACTCGGCCGTTTCGAGCGGCACCACCAGCCGCC
>JBDSGY010000159.1:0-7158 GCA_039918755.1 Steroidobacteraceae bacterium | reverse complement strand
AGGCGCCGCTGCTGCCGTCGTCGCGAATGCCGAACTATCCGGCCGCTGCGCTCAGCGATAGGCAGGTGCGCGACATCTACGCATTCGTGCGCACATTCAAGCCTGATGCGCCGGCGGTGCAGGATGTCCCCACGCTGAAGGCCATCCTGGAGTCTGCAACTCGCCCGAAGGCCCGCTGAGGATCAGATAGTGCCGGCTCAGAAAGCCGCGTGCGTCTGGCCGTTGGCATCGACCGGGTGGCGGTCATTTTCGTCACACACGTATTCAAGGATTTCCCAGGTGCGGTCGCGACGGAACGAGTGCTGACGGTGCCAGGGTTGCGCCAGCACGTCCGGATCGGTGAAGGTGAAGTCGACGTGCAACAGGTTCCTGTTGTCCTTGTCGAGGTAGATGCGCTCGTTGATCCTGAGTTTGTCGCTGTTGGTGATGCCCTGTTCACCCAGACGCTGACCTTCGCGGGTGCCCACGGTATCCACTACCAGCGTATCGCCTTCCCAGCGACCCACCGAATAGCCGAAATAGTTGGGATCGATCTCGTCTCCCGTCGGCAGCGGGCGGCCGTCCGTAAAGATGTGGCGCACCATCATCTCGGCTTCCTGATTCACCACGATCTTGCCGGGCGCAAACACGAATTCGAGGCTATATGGCATCGTCATCATGGTGGGCATGCCGGGCGGCTCACAGTTGCTCGACTTCTCCGGAATTTCATATTGCGGATTAGCCGCCACCTTGGCGCGCTCTTCGTCGTAACGTTTCTTGTATTTGCCGATCAACTGCGGCTGGTCGCCGCCCACGCGGCCGATGTTGGGCTGCCAGATGCCGCGCCAGTCGGGGAGTTTGTCGAGTTCGGCATAACTCACCTTCTCGGCGTTGGCGGGGTAGACGGGGCGGGGCTTCTTGGCTTGCTGGGCCATCAATGCGCCTGTGCACACGGTCGCGGCGACTGCGAGCAGCGCCAGAATCCTGGTCTTCATGGAGTCCCCCTTCAGTTCTGAACAGTGGTTACTTCTTGCCGCCCTGGCAGAACGACTGGGCAGCCTGGCCTACGTCACAGTAGTACTCACCACTGGCCATTTTGACGGCCACGAAACGACCGCCCGACTTGCCGTCGCGATAAGGGTTGACGGTGATTTCCACGTTGTCACCAACCTTGACCATGTCAGGGGTGAAGTTGCGACGGGTCAGATGCACCTTGCTCGTGAACTCCACGCCCCAATGCTCTTTCTTGCCACCGGCAGGGGCGCCATCCACGAAGACCCATACGTGGGGGTTGGTCCACTGGGCCTCCGTGACCTTGCCGATAATGGTCACCTGCTTGGTCTGGTCGAACATGGCGAACGAGTGGTGTGCCGAGGCAAGGCTGGCGGCAACACCCAGCACCGCCCCGATAGTGGTGCGAGCAACCAATGAGCGCATGGGAGACCCCTCTGTTAGAGTTGGCGCGAACGAATCGAGAATAGCGGATCGGGGTGGCTCATGTCCCGCTTACAGCGGCGTTTCCGGACGGTGTCCACCTTGGCGTTATTGCTGGCCGGTCCGGCTGTTGCTGCGCCTGTTGGCGACATCGCATCCAGCAAGGACGGCAGCACGGCATTGCTCGTGGAAGTGATGCAGGATCACCTTGATGCTGCCAGCCACCTGCTGGCCCGAGGCGCCAAAGCGGATGCCGCCAACCGGTATCGCGTGACACCGCTTTATGTGGCCGCCCTGCATGGCAATGCCGAAATGATGGCTGCCTTGTTGGCTGCCGGAGCGGATCCGAATGGCGCCGCTCCTTCCGGTGAAACCTTGCTGATGACAGCCGCGCGCGCGGGCGTTGTGAAAGCGATGCGGCTCCTGATTCATGCCGGAGCCGCAGTCGATGCCAGGGAACCCACCTTCAGCCAGACTGCACTGATGCTGGCAGCGCGCAGCAACAGTGCCGAAGCGATTGCCTTGTTGCTCGATAGCGGCGCCGATATCAACGCGCGCACATCCGTGGGAGAAACGCCAACCTTCGTGCCTCCATGCAAAGGCACGGGTTGCGGCTCCGAAGGTGCGGGCATCAATCGCGGTGGTTTGCCTGATCGTGGCCGGCGTGATCCGGTCAAAGGTGGCATGACACCACTGCTCTACGCCGCACGGGAAGGCGCGGAAGCGGCGATGGCTGTGCTCATCAAGCGTGGTGCCAATCTCGAACTAGCAGAAGCCAACGGCATGACGCCGCTGCTGATGGCACTGTTGAACAACCAGCTGGGCGCTGCCCGGCAGTTGATCGATGCCGGCGCCAACGTGAAGGTCGACGACTTCTACGGGCGCACGCCGCTGTGGGCGGCCGTGGAATATCGCAACCTCGACATGAACAACCGTATTGAAGACAGCCCCACCACCAACAACATCGATCGCGCCGCGAGTCTGCCGCTGATCAAGTTGCTGCTGGAAAAAGGCGCCGACGTCAATGCACGCACGCGCGAAGTGCCGCCGGCGCGCAAATGGCTCTACGCTCTCAACGATGTGTCGTGGGTGGATTACACCGGGCAGACACCGTTCCTGCGTGCGGCATTCTCAGGCGACACCACGGTGATGCGCGTGTTGCTCGACCACGGCGCCGACGCGAATCTTGCCACACAGGGCGGCACAACCCCCCTGATGGCAGCGTCCGGTGTGGGCTGGGTGGTGCAACAGACCTATACCGAATCGATGCCGAGCCTGCTGGAAGCAATCAGGATCTGTCTTGAGCACAAGGCCGACGTGAATGCGGTGAACTCGATGGGACTCACCGCACTGCTGGGCGCTGCCAACAAGGGAGCCAACGACATCATCAAGCTGCTGGTGGCCAATGGGGCGCGACTCGATGCTGTCGACAAGCAGGGTCGGGACGCCTACCGCTGGGCCGGGGGCGTTTTCCTCGCTGCGGTCGGTGCCGAACTGAAGCCTCACACCATTGTGCTGCTGGACGAATTGAATCATCGCCCGCCCTCACGTGGCCCCAGTGCCGAAACACCGGTGCCAAGATGAACAAGCTGCGCTATTTCCTGCTGCTGACCGGTGCATTGCTGGCCACAGGCGGCAATGCGCAGGAACTAGGCACCAATCACTGGAACACTTTGCAGCAGTACTGCAGCAAGTGCCACAACGCGGATGACTTTTCGGGAGGCTTTGCGATCGATCTGCTGAATCGCGGCGATCTGCAACCCGATGCGGCATTGTGGGAAAAGGTCGTGCGCAAACTGCGCAGCGGCATGATGCCGCCGCCAGGCGAGGATCGTCCCGCCCTCATCCAGGTTACCCGGGTGGTAAGCGGTCTCAAAGCAGCGCTCGACAAAACCGCGATGCGGCATCCGAATCCAGGCGCAGTCGTATTGCACCGGATGAATCGCAATGAATACGCCAATGCGGTGCGTGATCTGCTGGCATTGCCGGTCAAGGGCGAACAGCTTCTGCCGGCGGACGATTCCGCTTCCGGCTTCGACAACATCGCCAGTGCCCTGGTCTTGTCGCCCGCGCTGATGCAGTCCTATATCACCGCCGCTTCGCGCGTCAGCCGGCTTGCCGTGGGTGACATGGGCAGCAGCGCTGGGCTCACCAGATTCCAGTCGCCGGCCGGCATGTCACAGTCCGTGCACATCGATGGCTTGCCGCTCGGCACGCGGGGCGGCATCCGGGTCCAGCATGTGTTTCCACTGGATGCCGAGTACGAATTCATCATCCGTCGCAGTGGCCCCAACAATTTCGTGCTGCCGCTCGTGGGCACGCGGGATCCGATCGAGATAGCCATTGACGGTGAACGCCGGGCCCTGATCGAAGCAGACAAGCCCACCCGCATCCGCCTGCCCGTCAAGGCCGGTTCACATACCGTGCAGATCGCCTTCCTGCACACTGCAGCCGAACAGGAAGTCAACGATCTCTTCGCCGTGCATGCGCAGAGCGTGAGTGTGGGGGGCTTTGATCTGCAGGGGCCACTCAAGCCACAGGGCGTTGGCGATACCGAGAGTCGTCGCAGGATCTTCGTATGCCATCCGAAGGAAGCATCGGAACAGGAGCCTTGCGCGAAGACGATCATCAGCAGGCTGGCGATCCGGGCCTGGCGTGGACCAGTCACTGAAGCGGCATTGAATGACCTGCTTGGCTTCTACCGCCAGGGCGCGGACCTGCGGGACTTCGATACCGGCGTGCAATATGCCCTCGCCCGCATCCTCAGCGATCCGCGCTTCGTTTACCGCTTCGAACATGAGCCCGAAACGGTCAGCGTCGGCGATAGCTATGCCATCACCGGTCATGAACTGGCTTCCCGCCTTTCATTCTTTCTATGGAGCAGCATTCCCGACGATGAGCTGCTGCGTGCGGCCGGCGCCGGCGAGCTGGGGCAGGCGAAGAAACTGGAACAACAGATTGATCGCATGCTGGCCGACCCGCGTGCCGACGCGCTGGTGCAGAACTTTGCCGAGCAATGGCTGGGCCTGCGCCAGCTTGCCACGATCAATCCCACGTCCACCGATTACGACGGCACTTTACGTGAGTCGATGAAACGCGAGACAGAGCTGCTGTTTTCCTCAATCCTGCACGAGGACCGCAGCGTGCTTGACCTGCTGACCGCCGATTACACCTTCGTGGACGAGCGCCTTGCCAGACACTATGGCATTGCGCACATCCAGGGCAGCCAGTTCCGCCGCGTGCCGGTCAGCGACGCCAATCGTCGCGGCATCCTCGGACACGCCAGTGTCCTGACACTGACGTCAGCGCCCAACCGCACGTCACTGGTCAAGCGTGGCCAGTGGGTATTGGAAAACCTGCTGGGCACGCCGCCGTCTCCGCCACCCCCTGGTGTGGAGGTCAAGCTGGATGACCCGCCGGTGCCGGGTGCCACGCCGACCACGTTGCGGCAGCGCATGGAGCAACACCGGGCGAACCCTTCCTGTGGTGCATGTCATGGGGTCATCGATCCCATCGGCATTGCGCTGGAAAACTTCGATGCCATTGGCAAGTGGCGTGACGCCACAGCGGGGCAGCCGGTGAATGCAGCCACTGCGCTGTGGGATGGCACCGCGCTCAATGGCGCCGCCGATCTGCGCAAGGCGCTGATGGCCAGGAGCCCGCAATTCGTGGAAACCCTGGCAGAAAAGCTGCTGGCTTACGGGCTCGGCCGGAAGGTTGAGTACTATGACATGCCAGCGGTCCGCGGCATCGTCAGCAAGGCGAAGCCGCGGAACTACCGGTTCAAGGAATTGATCAAGGGTGTAGCGGCCAGCGCTGCATTCCAGCGACGCGCCAAGCAGCCAAACGCCAGCGAACAGCTTGTTGTCCGAGAGCACTGAATGACATTTCTGTCCAGGAAGCATCTGCCTCGCCGAACCGTATTACGGGGCCTCGGCATTGCCGTAGCACTGCCGGTGCTGGACGCCATGATTCCAGCCGCTACCGCGCTTGCCCAGACAGCAGCCAGGCCGAAGCCGCGCCTTTCCTGCATCTATATCCCGCACGGCGCCACCATGGATCTGTGGACGCCGAAAACCACCGGCAAGGATTTTGCGTTCTCTCCGATTCTCAAAGCCTTCGAGCCATTCCGCCAGAGCATCAATGTCATCAGCAACCTGGCCCACAGGAATGTGGCGCCGGCGAGCGGGGAAGATACCGGCGGTGCCGAAAACCATTCGCGCGCAGCGGCTGTATTTCTAACCGGCGCGCACCCGTTCAAAGGCGACAAGGCAAGGGTGGGCGCTTCGGTGGATCAGATGGCCGCTGCGGTGATGGGGCAGGATACACCGCTGCCATCGATCGAGATGTCGATCGAGCCACCGATCGGCGGCTGCGACCTCAATTTCACCTGCGCCTATCGCAATACGCTGAGCTACAAGAACGAGTCGTTGCCACTGCCGATGGAAAATGATCCGCAGCTGCTGTTCGAACGCTTGTTCGGCGATGGCGCCACCGATGCACAGCGCCGCGAACGGCGCGCGCAGTCGGCCTCCATCCTGGACTCGATCCGCTCGCAGGTGTCGCAACTGCAACGTGGCATTTCCGCCGCCGACCGTGCCAGCATGGACGACTACCTTCAGGAAGTGCGCGAAATCGAGCGCCGCGTGCAGCGCATAGGCGAGAAGCTGAGCAGCGACCTTGCACTCCCCGATGCACCCGCCGGCACGCCGGCGAGCTTTGACGCGCACGTGGAGTTGATGTTCGATCTGCAGGTGCTCGCCTTCAAGACGGAGATCACTCGCGTCGCCACTTTCATGATGGCTCGGGACAACTCCAACACCCGCTATGCCAGCAGCGGAGTGTCCGAGGGGTTCCACAACGCGTCGCACCATAGCAACGAGCGCAAGAACATGGAGCAGTTCGCGTTGATCAACGCGTTTCACGCCAATCTGATCGCGCGCTTCCTTGCCAAGCTGCAGAAAACGCCCGACGGCGAACACGACATGCTCCACAACTCCATGGTGCTCTACGGAAGCAGCATGAGCGACGCCAACGAGCACAACTTCGACCCACTGCCGATCATCCTGGCCGGCAATGCCGGGGGGCGTTTGCAGGGCAATCGTCACCTTTCGTTTGCGCAGCACACGCCCATGTCGAATCTTCTGCTCGGCATGCTGCACAAGTTGGAGATACCAGCCGAGAAGATTGGAGACGCGACCGAGCCGCTGGCGATCTGATCCATCCACCGGCTCTCTTGGTGCCTGCAGCACTCGACTGGTGCGACTGTGCGAAATCCGGACCTTTTCGCATCTACTACGTGCATTTCCGGATACAGCTGACGCGCGACCCGAGCCAGGATGCAGGCTGTGAGGTGAAACCGATGCAATCGATCAAGGCCCCCTTCCTTTTCTTACTGCTGCTGTTGCTGACTGCAGCAGCCCATGCCGCGTCGAATTTTGGTCGTGCCTATGAGCAGGCCCTGGCGCGTCGGCCTGACATCGTGAATGGCGAGCAGCTGTTCGCCACCTGCGTGGCTTGTCATGGGAATGAAGGCGGCGGTCGAGAAGATGGCACAGTTCCCGCCATCGCCGGTCAGCATTGGCAGGTGCTGACGAAGCAACTGCTGGACTTCCGGTACTTCCGTCGCGGGGACCCGCACATGGCCAATTACAGCGCCACCGAGCACCTGCGCGGTCCGCAGGAAATCTCGGATGTGGTGGCCTATGTGAACAGCCTGGCGCCCAGGCGTGGCGGAGGCTTGGG
>JBDSGY010000158.1:0-2910 GCA_039918755.1 Steroidobacteraceae bacterium | reverse complement strand
ACGCCGGACGATCGATTTTCTCGTGGACCTCAATCGCCAGCTGAATGCGGATATCAGCTACACGATTCGCATGGAGCCCGGCGTCCAGACGCCGGAGGAAACCCTATTCAAGGGTTCGGGGTCGTGTCGTGATTCCAGCTGGCTGCTGGTGCAGCTGCTGCGGCACTTGGGTTTCGCGGCACGTTTCGTCTCGGGCTACCTGATTCAGCTAACGGCAGATGTGAAGTCGCTCGATGGGCCATCGGGCCCCGAAAAGGATTTCACCGACCTGCATGCCTGGTGCGAGGTCTACCTGCCTGGCGCGGGCTGGATCGGATTCGATCCGACTTCGGGATTGCTCGCTGGTGAAGGCCATATTCCTCTGGCCTGCTCGCCCGCGCCCGGTTCCGCCGCGCCGATCAGCGGTGTGACGGAGAAAGCCAAAGTCGAGTTTTCCCACGAGATGAGCGTGCAACGCATCTGGGAAGCGCCGCGCGTGACGTTCCCGTACACCGACGAGCAGTGGCTCGCCATCGATGCGCTGGGCAAGCGCATCGATGAACACCTGGTGAAAGGCGATGTGCGGCTGACCCAGGGTGGTGAGCCTACTTTCGTCTCGGTCGATGATCGCGAAGGCAAGGAATGGAATACCGAGGCGATGGGCCCGAACAAGCGACGGCTTTCCGCTGAGTTGCTCGACAAGCTCAAGGCCCGGTACGGGCCGAACAGCCTGCAGCACATGGGGCAGGGAAAGTGGTATCCGGGCGAGCAGTTGCCACGCTGGTCCTTCAATCTGTTCTGGCGTCGCGATGGAGAGCCGCTCTGGGCCAACCCTGACCTCTATGCAAAGGAAGCAAAGTCCTACGGCGCCACGGCCGCACAGGCTGAAGGTTTCCTCAAGGAGGTTGCGGGCCGCCTGAAAGTTGCTGCGAAGAACCAGTTCCCCGCGTACGAAGACGTCTGGTATTACCTGTGGCGCGAGCGCCGCCTGCCATCGAACGTGGACCCTTTCGACGCGAGACTCGACGACCCCATGGAGCGCGACCGTCTGCGCCGCGTGTTCTCGCAACGCCTCGATGCGGTGGCCGGGCACGTATTGCCGGTGTGGAAGCCTGCAAGCGGGCAGGCGTGGCAAAGTGGCTCGTGGTTCCTGCGCGATGACCGCTGCTATCTGGTGCCCGGCGATTCGCCACTGGGCTACCGCTTGCCGCTGGATTCGCAGCCGTGGGTGGAAGCCAAGGACTACCCCTGGACGCATGTGCCGGATCAGTCCCAGCAGTTCGCGCCGCTGCCAAGCTATCGCGTGCTGCAGCAGACGGTTGTCAGCCAGGCAGACGGGGAGATGTCCAGCGAAGACCCCCTGGCCCTGCGCGCCGCCAGCGCGCTCAGCGCGGCGGCCAACGCGTCAACCGCTGCCGCTGCCACTGCCGCCGCTGACGCCCTCGCTGCTGCCAAAGGCACAAGGAAATCCAAAGGCAAGGAAGCGCAGCAACTGGCGAAATTCGAATCCGCAGCGTCCGTTGCCCGCACCGCACTGTGCGCGCAGCCGCGCGATGGCCGCCTGCATATCTTCATGCCGCCGACCTCGGACCTCGAGGACTATCTCGAGCTGCTGGCAGCAGTCGAGGCCACCGCGCAGTCGCAGTCCATTCCTGTGGTGATCGAAGGGTACGAGCCCCCGCGCGATCCACGCCTGCAGACGCTGCGCGTCACGCCCGATCCCGGCGTGATCGAAGTCAACGTACATCCGGTCTCGAGCTGGTCCGAGCTGACGGAGCAGACCGAATTCCTTTACGACGCCGCGCACCAGACACGACTCAGTTCCGAGAAATTCCAGGTGGATGGCCGGCACTCCGGCACCGGCGGCGGCAATCATTTCGTGCTGGGCGGCGCGACGCCAGGCGATTCGCCATTCCTGCGTCGGCCTGACCTGCTCGCCAGCATGATCGCGTACTGGCACAACCATCCGTCGTTGTCGTATTTCTTCTCCGGCCAGTACATCGGCCCCACCAGCCAGGCGCCACGGGTCGACGAGGCGCGCAATGATTCCGTGTATGAACTGGAACTGGCCTTGCGCGAGATGAAGCGCATGCAGGGGCTTGGAGTGCTCGAGAACGCGCCCTGGCAGGTGGATCGCGCACTGCGAAACGTGCTGGTGGACATCACCGGCAATACGCACCGCGCCAAGTTCTGCATCGACAAACTGTTTACGCCCGAAGGCGGCGCTGGTCGCCTCGGCCTGCTGGAACTGCGCGCCTTCGAGATGCCGCCGCATGCACGCATGAGCCTCGTGCAGCAATTGCTGCTGCGTGGGCTGGTCGCGCATTTCTGGAACAAGCCATACCAGCCCAGCACGCTCAAGCGCTGGGGCACCGAGCTGCACGACCGGTTCCTGCTGCCGCATTTCGTGCGCGATGATTTCCAGGATGTGCTCGCGGATCTTGGCACCAGCGGCTACGCCATTCCGCAGACCTGGTTCGCTCCACATTTCGAATTCCGCTTTCCCAAGCTGGGCGACTTCACCACGCGCAACGTGGAGGTGGAGTTGCGTTCCGCGCTCGAGCCCTGGCATGTGCTGGGCGAGCAGGGCACCCCCGGCGGCAATGTGCGGTATGTGGATTTCTCGCTGGAGCGCATGCAGGTCAAGGTGCGGGGCATGGTCGATGCACGCCACGTGCTCACCTGCAATGGCATGCGGATGCCGCTGCATCCCACGGGCACCGTCGGTGAATACGTGGCCGGCGTGCGTTACCGCGCCTGGTGGTTGCCTTCCAACCTGCATCCGTCGATCGGCGTGCACGCGCCACTGACCTTCGATCTGGTGGACACCTGGATGGATCGCTCCCTGGGTGGCGCGCGCTACCACGTTGCGCATCCCGGAGGCCGCAATTACGTGACCTTCCCGGTAAACGCGTATGAGGCGGAGGCGCG
>JBDSGY010000157.1:0-5397 GCA_039918755.1 Steroidobacteraceae bacterium | reverse complement strand
GACCACGAAGTGGTGCTCCAGCGACGCCATCCAGCCGCCGGACACATCGCGGTTCAGCGACGCGTCTTCCTTGTTGGTGATCTTCAGCTTCTTGTACTTGGTGCCGTCCCAGAACGCGGGGCCGGTGAACGAATAGCTGTCCACATTGAAGTAGGAGCGCTTGACCGCCGGGCGGTCATGCAGGATCTGCGCATACGCAGCGGCCGACCAGGCGGCTGCGCTGCCGTTCTTCACGTCGTAGTCCACATCGATGCGATAGGAACCGCGGTGGAAGGTCAGCGTCTTGGTGACCTGCACGCCTTCCGGCGACGTCCATTCGAGTGGCACGCGCAGCTCTTCCAGGGTGCTGTCCATCACGAAGCCGGTGAAGTCGCTGGTGAAGTTCGCCAGGTGCGTGGGGAAATTGTCCGCCGACGCGTTGCTGCCCGCGCCGGCCAGGCCGGTCTGCAGCAGGTACTGGTCGCCGGCGCCATGATTGCGCAGCAGCCGGACCGGGGTGGGCTGGCCCTTCACGACGGGATAGTTCAGCAGGTCGGCACGCTGCAGTTCGCCACCGTGCAGGTTGATATCCACGTCGAGCACGTCGGTGCGCACGTTCAGGATCGTATTCGTGGCAGGTGCCGCTGCCGCTTCGGTCGGAACCGGCGCGCCGACCACCGGCACTGCACTGGCTGCACCGGGTGCCGGGACTGGAGTGGTGGCCCCACTGCTCGGGGCCGGCGCTGCGGTTGCAGCAGCCTGCCCCGGCACCGCCGTCTGCGGCACATTCGCCGCGAGCGGATTGGTGCTCTTCTCGGTCTCGGCCGCCTTCGCGGCAGCCTGGGCCGCAGCGGCATCGCGCGGCGCGAAGTCGGAAACCCAGGTCTGGTAATTCAGCAGCACGGCCAGCGCGAGGCCGACCCAGAGAATGGTTCGCAGATGTTTCATGGTACGGGGTCGATCCCGCCTTCATTAAAGGGATGGCAACGGAGGATTCTTTTCGTCGTGAGTGACAGTCCCTTCAGGGGACCATGTCTTTCAATTGCCTCACGGGCGTAGCAGGAGCAGGACGGATGAAAACGGCAGCATTGGCCCAAATGCGGGCTAATGATGGTCTGGTAGCCCTTGATCAGGCCAATCAGGAAACGACGCATCGCTTTTGGATCTCTTTCCAGAGGCCGTCCAGGCTCTCTTGCAGGCGCGCATTATGCGCGGTCCGCGCACCATTGCGGGCACCAACCACCAGATCGACGCCCGGCAGCTGCGCGGCCACGTGACGGAACGATTCACGCACCTGCCGCTTGATGCGGTTGCGCGCCACCGAGTTGCCGACGGCTTTCTTGCCGACAGAGAGCCCCATGCGGGCATAGCCCAGCGTGTTGGGAGCAGCGTTCATCGAGAAGAAATTGTCGAGCACGCGGAAGCGCCGGGAGTAGACGGCGTCGAAACCTGCGGCGGTGAGGATGCGCTGATGCGGGGCAAAGCCCTGCCGGACAGGCGCGCCAAACATGGGCGCGGCCGGGGCCGTTACGGGATCAGGCGCTTGCGGCCCTTGGCGCGACGGCGAGCCAGGACCTTGCGACCGTCGGCCGTGGCCATGCGGGCACGGAAGCCGTGCGTGCGGACACGCTTGACCTTGCTCGGCTGATAAGTGCGTTTTGTTGCCATGGCGATGCTTCAACAGGTCGGGAAAAACGGGTCCGGCAGGGTACGCACGCCACCCCTGCAAGTCAACAGCCACCTGAATTTTCAGGCCCTGGGCGATGAGTCCGCGCACCCTATGGCAAGTCGAGCCGGGACGGGTAGACTCCCCCTCCCCTCTGGTTTGCCCGCCGGTCACCAACACGTCCCATGTCTGAACTCTGGACTCAAGTGCTGGCGCGGCTGATCGACGAGCTGCCGGAGCAACAGGTGAACACCTGGCTGCGCCCGTTGCAGGCCATGGAAGACGGTGGGCAGCTGCGGCTGATGGCGCCCAACCGCTATGCGGTGGACTGGGTGCAGCAGCATGCCGCGGCCCGCATCGCCGCCCTCGCCCGGACGCTGCGCGGCGTGGATGTCACCGTGCTGGTCGAGGTGGGGTCGTCCACGCCTGCGGCGGTGGCCGCCGAGCCGGACGCGCAACGCACCAGCAGCAGCCGTCGCGCGCCCTCTGCCACCGAATCCTCGCTGCAGATCGGCGTGCGGCTCAATGCCGAATCCACGTTCGACCGCTTTGTCGAAGGCAAGAGCAATCACTTTGCCAAGGCTGCTGCGATGCAGGTGGCCGAAAATCCAGGCAAGGCCTACAACCCGTTGTTCATCTATGGGGGCACTGGCCTCGGCAAGACGCACCTGATGCAGGCCGTTGGCCATGTGATCAAGCAGCGCGATCCGAATGCGCGCGTGGCATATGTGCATTCGGAGCGCTTCGTTGACAACATGGTGCAGGCGCTGCGCCACAACACCATGAACGAATTCAAGAACGCGTATCGATCGCTGTCGGCTTTGCTGATCGACGATATCCAGTTCTTCGCGAACAAGGACCGTTCGCAGGAAGAGTTCTTCCATACGTTCAACGCGCTGTTCGAAAGCCAGAACCAGATCATCCTCACCTCGGACCGTTATCCAAAGGAGATCCCGGGGCTCGAGGAAAGACTCAAATCCCGCTTTGGCTGGGGACTGTCGGTGGCGATCGAACCGCCGGAACTGGAGACCTGCGTTGCGATCCTGATCAGCAAGGCGCAGCTCGCGAATGTGAATCTGCCGGAAGAAGTAGCCTTTTTCGTCGCGAAGCGCATCCGGTCCAATGTGCGCGAACTCGAGGGCGCGCTGCGCCGGATCATTGCCAATGCGCGGTTTACCGGTCAGCCGATCACGCTGGATTTCGCGAAGGAAGCGCTGAAGGATCTGCTGAACCTGCAGGCACGCCTGGTCACCATCGAGAACATCCAGAAGATGGTGGCCGATTATTTCAAGGTACGGATGTCGGACCTGCTGTCGGAGCGTCGCAGCCGTTCAGTGGCCAGGCCGCGGCAGATTGCGATGGCGCTCGCGAAGGAACTCACCGCGCACAGCTTGCCCGAAATCGGCAGCGCGTTCGGTGGCCGCGACCATACGACGGTGATGCATGCGTGCAAGCGCATCAAGGAACTGCAGCAGAGCGAGCCGCGTGTGCAGGAGGATTACATGAACTTGCTGCGCGTTCTCACTGGCTGAAGCGCTCTGTATAAGTCTGTGCACAACCCTGTGTGCAAGCCTGCGCATAAAGCCGGGATAAAAATGTGGATGGAATTGTCCACAGGCGGCTAACAGGAGAAAGGCAGGAAGCCAGTCGTGTTGACCTGACGGAATTTGAATCTAAAGTCATGACCCATAAGGGTTGTCTGATTTATCCTCGTTGTTCACAGGCCTAACAGCAGCAGTAATAGTCTTAAAATAAGAAGATTAAGATTAGGTCCTGACCCTTTCGCATCGAAGCACAAGGTTTGCTCATGAAATTCAGCGCGACTCGCGAACAGATCCTGGGTCCATTGCAGGCCGTCATCGGCGTGGTGGAACGCAAGCAGACCATGCCGGTGCTGGCGAACGTGCTGCTGCAGGCCAAGGGCAATCGGCTGTCCGTTACGGGTACCGATCTCGAAGTCGAGCTCGTCGCCTCTGGGGAGGTGAACGTCACGCAGCCGGGCGAAGTCACCGTGCCAGGTCGCAAGCTGCTGGAGATCGCGAAAACGCTGCCGGAGAAAGCTGCAGTTACCGTCACGATGGACGGAGAAAAGATCAAGATCAGCGCAGGTCGCAGCCGTTTCGTGCTTTCGACGTTGGCTGCCAGTGAGTTTCCTGTGGTTGATTCGGTGAATGCGCAGCAGGCGCTCACCCTCCCGCAGACCGAGCTTTCGCGGCTCATCGCGAAGACGCACTTTTCCATGGCCCAGCAGGATGTCCGGTATTACCTCAATGGCACGTTGCTGGAAACAGACGGGAAGTTGCTGCGAACGGTAGCGACTGACGGCCACCGTCTCGCAATCGCCGAGGCCGTGCTGGCTGCGGGCGACAAGAGCGTCAATGCCCAGCAGGTAATCGTGCCCCGGAAGGGCGTGCTGGAACTCCAGCGCATCCTGGGTTCAACCGGGGAGGTCGAAATCATGATCGGATCGAATCATATTCGCCTCCAGATCGGCGATATTCGCTTCACTTCCAAGCTCATTGACGGCAAGTTCCCGGAATATGGTCGGGTTATCCCGGCTGCTCCCACCAAGACGGTTGTCGTGGATCGGGAGTCGTTGCGTGCTGCGTTGCAGCGCACGGCTATCCTGTCGAATGAAAAGTATCGCGGCGTACGTGTCAGCCTGGTCGAGAACGCCCTGAAGCTGCAGGCGCATAATCCGGAGCAGGAAGAGGCGCAGGACGAGGTTGAAGTCGACTACAAGGGCGAGGAGATGGAGATTGGCTTCAATGTCACCTATCTGCTGGATGCGTTGTCGGCTGTCGATACGGAAACCGTGGAGATCGGTCTGACCGATGCCAACAGCAGCTGCCTGATCCGTTCCCCTGGCACCACGCAGTCGCGCTACGTCGTAATGCCAATGCGGCTGTGAGCCGCTTGTCGCCAGCCGCGTGAGCCTGGCGTCCCTCAAAGTATCGGGCCTGCGCTGCCTGTCCGAGGTGGCACTGGACTTCGGTCCGCGCCTCAATCTGATCCATGGCGCCAATGGATCGGGAAAGACCTCGATCCTCGAATCGGTGTTTCTCGTGGGGCGAGGGCGGTCCTTCCGTACCCGCCATACGGAGCAGCTGATTTCTCGCGGCAGAGCCAACCTTCAGCTTTTCGCCCAGACGGTTCAGCCATCACACCGCATCGGCTTTGAATACCGTCGGGATGAGTCGTATACAGCGCGCCTGGACGGGGAGGACGTCCGCAGCCTGGCGGAGCTGCCTGGCGCGTTCTTCGTCGAGGTGATCGACCCGGAGGTGCATCGGCTCGTCGAAGGGGCGCCCGGTGAGCGGCGGCGGTGGCTCGACTGGGGAGTGTTCCACGTGGAACATGGCTTCCTGGACCACTGGGTGCGGTTCAGTCGGGCCCTGCGGCAACGCAATGCGGCGCTCAAGCAGGGTGGGGATGCGAGCCCGTGGGACGTTGAGTTGGCGCTTAACGGTGAAAGGGTAGCCGCCCAGCGCAGCCAGTGGTTCGAGTCGGTGCGCCCATTCCTGACCGAGGCGGTGCACCGGTTGTCCGGCCTGGAGGTGGAATGGAGCTACTACCGGGGCTGGTCATCCGAGCGGAATCTGGCCCAGGCGTTGGAGGAAGGGCTTGACCGCGACCGGGCGCGCGGCAGCACCCTTACGGGGCCCCAGCGAGCCGACGTACACCTGCGGGTAGGCGGCAAGGCCGCGCGGGAGAGTCTTTCGCGGGGTCAGCAAAAGCTGGTCGCGGCGGCC
>JBDSGY010000156.1:0-3227 GCA_039918755.1 Steroidobacteraceae bacterium | reverse complement strand
GCATGCCGCCATCGGGTTGGGCAGGTGCTGGCGCGAGCCTTGCCCACAGCACCACGGATCGATCCGTAGGAAATCCAGACGCGACGCCAAGCGGGAAAGGGTTGGAAGACCACGGCGGAATCTGCGTGGCGGCCAGCACTCGCTGCACGGTGGGCAGCATGGCCGCGCCACCGGCAGCGGCCACGCATTTCAGCATCCAGCGACGATCTGTCTTCATTCACCCAGAGCATACGCGCGCAGATTGGAGAAATCGCGAATGGCGAGCGCGGTGCTAGTCGCCCTGCAATTCCAGCTGCGGCAGATCCTGCTGCGCCAGACCCTGGATCTCGCCGCCGACACCCAGCAATGCTGCCTTGCCCGCCTCGAGCTGCTTCTCGCGTCGCGCCCATCGTTGCATGGTCTGGTTCTTTTCCGCCTCGAGCTCTTCGCGCATGCGCTGGAATGCTTCGAGCACGGCCTTCAGCTTCTGCGCAAACTGCGGCGAGGTCACGTAGTCGTACACCGCTTCCATTTTTTCGCCCTTGCCCGCGGACGCCAGGCGCTGCTTGTGCACATCGAGCAGCCCGGAACGCAGCACCTCGGCGAGCTGCACGCACACCGGCCAGGTAACGACCCACACATCGTCGACGAGTCCGAAATGCGTTCCGGCGGGCCATTCCTTCGGCGCGGCGTTCGGCATCGTGACCAGCACGCCGGCATCGGCGCCGCAGGCGCGCATGTCTTCCTTGAGCTTGGTGATCCACTGCGCATTCCACATCGAAGCGCGCTTGGTTTCCCACAGCAGCACGCCGGCGCCGGTGCCACTGCGCGACTGCACACGCTGGATGACATCGCCACCGCGCTGTCCCTTCTTTACTTCCTCGATGACATCCAGCGGGAAACAGCGACGCAGGCCGTCTTCCAGCGCCAGCTCCAGCACTTCGCCCTGCAACTGCTGCGAGCCCTGCTCTGCCCTGCGCTGCATGTCCGCCATCTGCGCGGCCATGTCGTCGAGCTTCTTCTGCTGCTCGGCCCGGTCGAGCGCAAAACGTTCGTGCTCCTGCGCGCGCACCTGCGCTTCGCGCTGCGAGAGCTGCGCGTCGACCTGCTTGCGCACTTCCAGCGCCAGGGCGTCCTTCTCATCCTTGAGCTGCTGGCGTTCTTCCCGCAGCTGCAGCTGCTCGCTGCGCAACTGGGCAACCTGCTCCTGTGCGGTGTCGAACTGCTTCTGCAGCCCTTCCAGTTGCAGACGCGATGCCTGGGCGGTCTGCTCTGTTACCTGCCGGCGCACTTCCTCCAGTGCCCGTTGCTGGGATTCCTGCTGCAGCCTTTCACGCTGCTGGGCCCGCTTGTCGGCAGCCAGGCGTTCGGCCTCGCGCAACTGGGTCAGCGCCTGGGTGCTGGCAGCTTCTATGCCTTCCAGTGCATGGCGCGCGAAACCCTGTTCGAGCGAGAACTCGTGCTCGCATTTCGGACAGGTGACGAGGGCGTCGGGTTTGAGGACAAGCGTGGTATCGGTCATGGCGGCTAGTTTAGAGTAAGGCTCGCGCAAAGGAGATCGGACATGGCGATGCGAAATTCGTTGCTGGCAATGCTGGTGATTGCGGCAGTTGCCGCCGGCGCTGCACGCGCGGCCGGGCCTGCGCCAGCACCCGCGCTGGGCGCCACCGCTGCCCAGCTGGAAACCGAGCTCGTGGCCCGGTTGGGTGAAGCCCAGCGCGAACGGCTGCACCGCGGCATCTCACAGGTGGCCGCGCTGTGGCGCGCGGAGGACGGGGACGCCGCCACATTTGCCGGCTACATCCGCGACAGCTTCGTGGCGGATCCCGCGCTGCTGACCGCCATGTTCGGTCGCTATGAACACAACCTGGAAATGATCTACGGGCATTCGCACGAGATCAGCCGCGAACTCAACACGCCCTCGGACGTGGACATCGGCACGATCGCGCCGTATGACGAGACCTTTGCGGCCTGGGATCCCACCGCGCACATGCTCGACGACCTGTTCGGGAACAAGCTCGCCTTTGGCGCGTTGCTCAATTTCCCGCTGACGTCGCTGGACGAGCGCACGCGGCTGGGTGCGCAATGGTCGCGGCGCCAGTGGGCGGAAACCCATCTCGCGGAACAGTTCCGGCAGCGACTGCCAGCGGCGGCGAACCAGGCCGTGTCGCAGGCTTATACGGAATCGGGCCGTTACATCGCCGGTTACAACATCTGGATGCATCATCTGGTGGATGCGCAGGGCAAGCGGGTGTTCCCGGCCGGCAAGCGGCTGCTGTCGCACTGGAACCTGCGCGACGAGTTGAGAGCCAATTACGCGGACCGGAAGGACGGCCTTGCCAAGCAGCGGACCATCCAGCGCGTGATGGAGCGCATCGTGGCGCAGGAAATCCCCGCGGTGGTCATCGACAACCCGGCGGTGGACTGGAATCCGGTGACCAATGCCGTGGCCCGTTCGTCCGTCAATGATGTGCCTGCGGGAGCACCGCCAAGAGCCGCGCTGCCGGCGGGCGCCGATGCCTCACGCGAGCCCGATACGCGCTATGCGCGCTGGCTGGAAAACTTCCATGCGCAGCAGCTCGTGGACCGTTACTCACCGGGACAGAACACACTGATTGCGCGGTCGTTCGATCGGGGCCGGCAACTGCCGGAAGCGCGCGTGCAGTCGATGCTGGAGCAGGTGCTGAATTCGCCGCAGGTCAAGCGCACGGCGGACCTGATCGCCAAGCGCCTGGGGCGCAGGCTCGAGCCATTCGACATCTGGTACGCCGGTTTTCGCGCCAGTGGCAGCCAGGATGAAGCGCAGCTCGATGCGGTGGTGTCGAAGAAATATCCCACCGCCGCCGCCTACCAGGGCGATCTGCCGAACCTGCTCCGCTCACTGGGTTTCGCGCCCGATCGGGCCGACTATGTGGCGCGGCATATCGTGGTGGATCCGGCGCGCGGGTCCGGCCATGCCATGGGCGCCGGCATGCGCGGCGAGCCTGCCCATCTGCGCACCCGCGTTGAAGCGAGCGGCATGAACTACAAGGGTTACAACATTGCAGTCCACGAGATGTGCCACAACGTGGAGCAGACCTTCTCGCTGAACGACATCGATTACTACATGCTGAGCGGCGTGCCGAACACGGCATTCACCGAGGCGCTGGCCTTCACCTGCCAGAACCGCGATCTGGAACTGCTGGGCCAGTCGAAGCCCGATGCAAAGAGCCGCGCGTTGCAGGCCCTCGATACGTTCTGGGGGACCT
>JBDSGY010000155.1:0-4253 GCA_039918755.1 Steroidobacteraceae bacterium | reverse complement strand
CTCCTCGACGGTGTGCCAGCGAGCCCAAGACCCGGGGGGGGGTATTTGGTGCCGTTTCGCGGAATCGAACCGCGGACCTACCGCTTACGAAGCGGTTGCTCTACCAGCTGAGCTAAAACGGCGCAGGGCGCGCATTCTAGGTAAACCGGCCTGCAAGAGCCAGAGGCGGGCCACCCAATTCGCGGCGTTGGCAGCAGATTGCCGCGCCAGATCCGGGCGTGGGCCTGCGATCCTGCTGCCATGACGCCTCGATTCCCAGCCGCGTTTTCAGCCCGGGGCCACACGCTGGCCGAGTTGGTGGCGGTGCTGGCCATCGCTGCGGCGCTGGCAGCCATCGCGGTGCCCTCGTTCCACCACCAGTTGGCCGAGGCGGGCCTGCGCACCAGCGTCCAACAGACCCAGGCCGCCCTGCATCTGGCGCGCCAGCTGGCCCTGGGCACTGGTAGCAGCATCACTGTCTGTCCCAGCGCCGACCAGCAGCGCTGCAGCCTTGGCGCGCCGCAATGGATGCTCTTCCGCAATGGCCCGACCGGGCGCGCCGACCGCCGTGACGGCGGCGAGCCGCTCCTGCGGGTGTGGCAGCTCCCGGCGCGCATCGTGGTGTCGGGCAGTCGCAGCTATGCCAGTTTCCTCCCGCAGATACGCGCTGCGGCCACGGTGACATTCGATTTCTGCCACGCCGCCGCACCGGCTTTGTTCCGTAGCGTGGTGGTAAGCCAGACGGGTCGCGTGCGCGTCAGCCGCCAGGCTTCCAGCACGCCGCCGCGGGCAAAGTGCCGCTGACGCGTCGCACGCCTGCCTGATCAACGGTCAACCGGCCGCAGGGATCGTGCGCCTGCGCGTTGATGGGGGTGGCGATGAGCGTGTAGGTGTCCGCGGTGTTTTCAACCGTCGTGCTGTAGGTCGCTTCCGGATTGACGCCAATATCCAGCGCACAGTCGCGCGCGCTGTAGTTGCGGGTCCGCTGGAAGCAGCGCTGCAACCGCAGCGCGAATTGCGACAGATCGCGCTGCGCGTCGGTGCGGTTCATGCGCATCGTGTACTCGCGGTAACCCGCAATGGCGAAGGCGCACAGCACGCCAGCGAAGATCAGCGCCACCAGCAGCTCGGTAATCGTCACGCCGCCAACGCGGGCCTTGCGGATCCCATTCCTCATCGCCGTATTGTTGCCGGATTTCGTCGCGAAGCACAGATCGGCGGCAAATTACCGGCATGCGACAGATAGGGCTGTTTCGCGCGCCTGCTGTGACGCCTAAGTTCAGTGCTCCGGAGCAGGACATCTTCCATGCGAAATCTGCCTACGTGCTGGCTCTCCTTCAGACCGCTGCATCAGTCCGGCCTTGGCATGGTGGACGTGCTCGTCGCGCTGCTGCTGTTGAGCCTGTCACTGCTGAGTGCCGGCGCGGCTACGCTGCGTGCCTTGCAGGCCGGCCATTCCGCCACGCTGCAGATGCGGGCCGCGGATCTTGCCGCCGATCTGCATGAAGATCTGGAGACAGTGCAAGCCAGCAGCCCGCAGATGCGCATCGCTGAGTGGCGGCAACGCGTCGCCGCAACACTGCCGGCGGCGGCGGCAACACTCACTCCGCCGCAGCCAGCGCCCACTACTTCAGCTCTCTCCGTGCACCTGCAGTGGAAGGAGCCGGCCGATGCCGCGATCGAAATGCCGCTTCCACTGCCGCTGCCCAGCGCCTCCGGTCCATGAAAGGCTTCACCATGGTGGAAACCCTGATCGCCACTGCGCTGCTGGGCACAGTGGCGGCGGCCGGCCTGACGGGCCTGCTGCAGGCGAGCGCAGCTGCGCAGCACATTGCTGCTGAGCAAACGCTGCAGGAAAGAGCCGAATACGCGTTGGCCACGCTGGCAGCGGACATCCAGATGGCCGGCTACTTCGGCTTCGCTGCGCCGGCTGGCAACGCTGGCGCCGCGGCAGTGCCGCTGGCCTGCGGCGCGGAACTGCTGGGCGGTGCACTGCGTGGTCTGGAAGTGCAACCGCGGTACACACTCTCCTGCGCGGCTGCCGGCCGGGGCAGTGTCCCGGGTTCGCCGGTGCTGGTGCTGCGGCGTGCGTCCACGCAAACTGCTGCGCCGGAAGCAGGTCGCGTGCAGTGGTACAGCAACCTGGCAGAGCCGGAACACAACCGCCTGTTGTGGAACGGCGTATTGCCGCCGGCCCTTCCCCTTACCAACCACGGCGAACTGCGCAATCTCGTCGTGCGCGCGTTCTATATCGCCCGCAGCTCCGATGGCGACAACCAGACGCCGTCATTGCGGGTGAAATCCCTGACCGCCATCGCTGGCAATCCAGCGTTCATCGACACGGAGGTCATGCCCGGCGTCATGTCGCTGCGGGTCGAACCCGTACCGGACGAAAGGCATCCCACAGCCGTGCAGATTGTCCTCGGACTGCAACGGGAATCCGCCGCCCGCAGCGGCACGCAGGCATCCGCAGCATCGTCGTTTTTCACACGGCACCTGGCGTTGAGAAATGCTCCGGAAAGCTGACCACGCTGGCGGATACGCGACCGCCACCATTCTGGTTGTCATTGCCATCATCGGCAGCACGTCGCTGTGGTCGTATCGCGAAGCACTGTCTGGACGGACACTCGCCAACGCGCGACTGTTCCAGGCCCGTGCCGCGTCGCTGGCTGGCATCGGACTGCAGCAGGCGCAGGCAAGACTGTTTGCTGATCCTGACGCCTCACGTCTCTCCTGGCAGCGGCATCCATCCGAAGCGCGCGAAGAAGAAATAGCATTGGCAACGCGCCTGCTGTGGACAGACAGCCTGCCGCCTGGCTTCAGCGCCAACCGCTTCATCGACCGCCATCACGAAATCACGAGCATTGCCACATCAGGTCTTGGCACCCGCGTGGTCCAGACGATGGGTGTCGCGTTGCTGCAGGCCACTGCAGGCGCCGCGGCGCCGGAAGATTGTCCAGCCGCGCAACCGCTGCCAGTCCGTGTGCGCATTGGCAGCGCCCGGGGCACTCGGATGCTGGCGGGATCGCTGCTGGCCGGCGCCGATCCCGTGCTGAAGATTGTTGACCCGGACACCGGGCAGGTCCTCTGGTCCGCGGGTCGTCCAGCCTTTCCCGCCACACAGCATCTGTTTGACGACCACACGCGCATATCGACCAGCGTGACGCCGCTGGACACGGATGGGGATGGTCTGCACGACCGCATCTATGCCGGCGATCACACCGGTCGCATCTGGCGTGTAGACCTGCACAACGGCAACGACGCGCAGGGGTTTGCCTCGGGAAGCGTGCTCGCAGACCTGGCCGGTGCACGGGGACAGCGGCAACTGCTGGCCGCACCTGACGTCTCCCTGGCAATCGACGGCGCAGGTAACAGCTGGCTGAACATCGTCGTGGGCACCAGTGGTCCCTCCGGCGCGAACCGCCTGTTCGTGCTCCGCGATTACGCCGCTCGCGCGCACTGGACTGACGAAGAACACCGGCGCTGGTCACCGATCCACGAACAGGATCTGCACGCCGGCGCACTGGCTCCCGATCTCGCGGCTCCGCCCGGGTATTACCTGGATACCGGAGCTGCAGAAATCTTCACGCCGGCAATCACCATCGACGGCACGGTGACCTATGCCATCGCGCAGACACCCGTTCGCGGCCCCGGCTGCATCACGCGGCTTGCCATCGGCAATTTCGACGTCGCGGACGGCACTAGCGCACGTCTGGTTGATCACGCCAGCGTCGCGGCGGGAATTCCACTGCGCGCCTCGCTTGAAAGTGATGGGCAGAAGCTGCGTCGCATTCGCTGCACGCTGGCGGGCGTCGCAGTGCCGCAATGCTCCGGATTCGATCCGGTGCGCCGCAGGTGGTGGCGGCGAGAGGACGCAGACTGATGGCACACCGCACACCAACCAGGGGCTTCACCTTGCTCGAACTCGTGGTCTGCATTGGCATCGTGGCCATCCTCGCTTCGATCGGATGGTCCTCCTACATGCACGTGGTGCATCGGGTGCGCAGGACAGACGCCAAACTGGCGTTACTGAAGATCCAGCATTCGCAGGAAGTCTTCTACGCGCAGCACAACCGCTACGCCGCATCGCTTGCGCCCGGCGGCCTCGCCCTTTCTTCCCGAAGTGACGCCGGTGACTACGAACTGTCGCTCGCTCCCGGCGCGGACAACCAGCATTACACGGCGACGGCAGTCGCGAGCGCGTCCGGCCGCCAGCTGCGGGACGACGCCTGCCACAGCCTGTCGGTTGACGCCGAGGGCACCAGAAGCTCGAA
>JBDSGY010000154.1:0-4205 GCA_039918755.1 Steroidobacteraceae bacterium | reverse complement strand
CGCTGCAGCCCGGCGACGCCTATGCTGGAGCGCCACAACTGCGCAGGCTCCTGGTCGCGATGGGCGATCTTGCGTCCGCCAGCGTCGATGCCGGCGCGACACTGGATCCAGCGTTATGCGATGGACTGCGGGCCTTCCAGCTGCGGCACGGCCTGGAGCCCGATGGCGTACTGGGACCCGGGACCTGGCGCGCCCTCACCACTCCTTTCGATTTCCGCGTGCGGCAGATCGAGCTCACCCTGGAGCGTTGGCGGTGGCTGCCGCCGAGTCTGCAAGCCCCTTCGATCTTCATCAACATTCCGCAATTCCAGTTGTTCGCATTCCCGGGCGTTGAGGACGCGGCCGCCGGCATGGTGGAGATGAACGTGGTGGTGGGCGCCACGGCGCCGAGCAGACACACGCCAGTGTTCGTCGCCGACCTGACACACCTGATCCTGCGCCCTTACTGGGACGTACCGCGTAACATCACCGTGCGTGAATTGCTGCCGCAGATCCGCGCGCACGCCAACTATCTCGACCGCAACGCGCTTGAAATCGTGGATGGCTCCGGCCGCGTGGCGCCGGCCACACCCGCGAATATTCAAGGTCTCGCGTCAGGAACCCTGCGACTGCGCCAGCGGCCCGGCCCGGACAACGCGCTGGGGCTGGTGAAGTTCGTGTTGCCGAACCGCTTCAGCATCTATCTGCACGACACCCCGGCGCGCGCGCTGTTCGCCCGCCGCAGCCGCGCCTTCAGCCACGGTTGCATCCGGCTCGCCGAGCCCACGACCCTGGCAGAATTCCTGTTACGCGACGACGCGGCATGGACCCGGGAGCGATTAGTCCAGGCCATGAACGGCACGGTGCCCACGCGCATCGATTTGCCCCAGCCGGTACGGGTGTTCATCGTCTACGGCACCGCGCTGGCGCGTGAACGTGGCGATGTGCTGTTCTTTGACGACCTGTATGGCCACGATGCGCGTCTCGCGCATCTGCTCGGCCGGCGTTGAGGCAGTCCTACCCCTGCCACACCCTGACACGGCCGGTGTCAAGGTGAACGAAGTCCGACTGGCGATAGTAGCCGACGCCGCCGGCCTCCAGAGCCGTCGCCAGGTCGCGCAGCCGTGCGCAGTTGGCGCCCACCAGGCGCACGTCCATTGCCTTGCCCTGCATATGCAGGCTATTGCGCGCCACGCCCGAACTGAGCGCGCGCAACGACGCATTCGAGGCTGCCGAGCGGAATCCGGAAATAACTTCAAAATGCGGCGCGCGATCCGCCCGCAGCGCCAGGCTGTGCAGCACATCGAAAAGCGCAGGATCGATCACCGCGGATTCCCCGGAGCGGTGGTCACGCAGCAGGTGATTCAACTGCGAAAGCACTTCCGGACAATATTGTCCCTTGGTGCAGTACTGTGCCGACATCGATTCGCCGGTGTGGGTATTTGACAGAATAAGAGTGCGCTCCGGCAAAGGTCCGGAGGCTTGGCCTTGGGCAATTGCCGCGGTCGCCCGCCCGGCAAGCAGCGCGGCAGGGGCTGCCAGCGCCGCCGCGATCACGCGGCGACGAGTCTGGTCGCAATAGTCATCAGTTTCTGCACGCACCGGCAGGCCTCTAGGGGGTGAACAGACGCCCATGGTATCGCCGCGCGATGGGGAAAGTCCCTTAATCTATCGTCGCCACCCGCTCAGCTCCCGTCAGGACTCACATCCCCCCCGTTGCGACGTTCATGGCAACAAGTTGCGGGCCACGCGGGCGCGCGGGAACGCGGCTAATGAAGGCCGGTGGCTTGACGATCAGCAGGTCGCACGACAACTCGTCCACCAGCCGTTCTGCCGTGTTGCCAATGACCAGACGCTTCAGGCCTGAACGTGAAAGATCTCCCATTACGACGATGTCGCAGCCGATCTCCTGCACCACCTGGGGGATCGCGTCGACTGGATGTCTCGCGACCAGGTGACGCCGGCGCGGGCCGATCAGTTTGCTACGCCCGCGCAGGACCCCCTCCAACCGACCGCCGGCGAGCTCTTCCGCACGCCGGACAATCCGCTGGGATGCATCGGGCGTGTTCAGTTCCGCCTCCTTCATACCTATGATGGTCGGAACATATGCGTGTACGACATGCAGCTGTCCACGCAGCGCGGCACTCACGGAAGCCGCGATGGCGATGATCTTTTTGTCGAGCCCGGAGGTCTTGGCAAACGCATGCGAAGGATCGACCGCCGCGAGGATCCTGGGCGATGTGTACTTGCGCGGCTTCTTGACCAGGAGTACCGGCACCGGGCTGCGGCGCAGCAGCTCCCAGTCGGTATAGCGCAATACCCATGGGGCGACATGGCGCTCTGCATGCCGTTCGGCCACGATCAGGTCGGCCCCCGTGCGATGGGCGCGGCGGATGACCGCCTCATGGGCAGGGAAATCCCATTCCACGGCAGTTTCGACCTTGATTCCAGCACGCAGCAGTGGTGCAGCCATAGTCTGCAGACGCTTCAGGTGGCCGGCGCTCGAGTCGCTTTCGAACTTCTGTAGACTCTGGTCAGCGAACATGAAAGCATCGACGACCAGCGGTTCACTGATGGCATGAAAGAGTTCCAGGCGCGCATTCAGCGCGCGCGCCAGCCGCGCCGCCTTCACGATGGCAGGCGAAGACTTGCGGCGTGTGTCCTTGACGGCCACCAGTATTCTGCGGATCGAACTCATTGGTACTCCTTGGTCTCATCCAGGAACGGCGACGTGATGGTGGATGCTGCAGAGGCAGCAGGCTACGCGTAGCTGTGCGTAACGACTCGGCAGAACTACGTACGCTGTGTGGAGGAGCAGCGCGCAACTCGCGCAGACGCGCGCCGCGCACCAGAACCTCGTCCACGACATCTGGATGTGCAGCATTGATTCGCGAAAGCAAGAATTGCCCGCCGACTACACTTGCTATGGGCGGCCGCTGACAGACATCACTTGTGGCTCCATTCCCGGCAATTGCCAACCCAGCGTCTTACGGTGGACGGACTTTACCTGTGCTCTAATCGAAGGGAACCTGCAAACCAAAGTCATTTTCAGGACTAGGCAATCCGCAAACAGGCATCGCCCATGAACGTCAACACATTCCCGATTGTCGGTATTGGCGCCTCGGCGGGCGGGATCGAAGCCTTCCATACATTCTTCGACCACATGCCGACAGACAGTGGCATGGCCTTCGTGATGATCCTGCACCTGCCGGCGGATCATAAGAGTCTCCTGACCGATATCCTCAGGCACTGGACGGCAATGCCGGTGGTCGATGCGGTGGATGGAACCGCGATCCTGTCCAACCATGTCTACGTGCCACCTCCACACTCCCTGGTGACGGTGTCGGACTGCAAGCTGAAAGTCCGGATGATCCATGACAATGACGAGCGCCTCTTTCGCCCCATTGACGGATTCTTCGACTCTCTGGGGACCGCAATGCGGGAGCGGGCCGCAGGCATCGTATTGTCGGGCACCGGCACTGATGGCGCACTGGGGCTCAAAGCGATCAAGGAACGCGGCGGGTTGACCATCGTGCAGGGATCGGACGGCACTGGTCCGGAGTATGACGGCATGCCTCGCGGGGCCGTTGCGACGGGCGCCGTGGATGTCGTAGCACCTGTAGAGGAGATTCCGCAACACCTCCTGCGCCTGCACAACGCCACGGTGGAACTGCCAGACAGCGAGGGGAACGACGTCGATTCCGCACGACTTGCAATTTGCGCCCTGCTTCGCACGAACATCGGGCACGACTTCAGCGAGTACCGCAGCCAGACGTTCATGCGCAGGGTCGCACGCCGCATGGGGGTCACCAATTCGCTGACTCTCGACGCCTATATCAACACGCTGCGATCCGATCCGAAGGAGAGCACACTGCTGTTCCGCGATCTGCTGATCCGCGTCACAAGTTTCTTCCGCGATCGCGAGACCTTCGACGCGCTGGCCACAACGGTCATCCCACTTCTGTTCCGGGGAAAAGCCGCCGACGGGATCGTGCGCATATGGATACCGGGGTGCGCCACCGGCGAGGAAGCGTATTCACTGGGCATCCTGATGCGGGAACACATGGATAGCATGCAGTCGCCCCCCAGGGTGCAGATCTTTGCCACCGACATCGACGATCTGGGCATCTCGACGGCCCGGCTGGGAAGGTATCCATCCACCCTGATTGAAGGATTGTCCGGCGAACGTTTGCGCCGGTTCTTCACCCTTTCACAAGGGAGCTACT
>JBDSGY010000153.1:0-5822 GCA_039918755.1 Steroidobacteraceae bacterium | reverse complement strand
GGCTGCCTCTGGGAGGTGGCGCGCCGCGCGGGACGCAATCGATCGTGGGCCCTCATGCGCGGCGATCGACAGTCCGCGCCGGCCCAGCAGCTCGATGAAGCGCATCCAGACCCGGCCGAGTGCATCTGGATTTGTGTGCCGCGGCCGGCGATTGAGCAACCACAGCCCGAACGCCCAGAGGGCGCCGCCTGCACCCAGCAGCAGGGCCATGCCGCGATAGTCGATCCCTTCCAGTCCAAAGCGCTTGAGCAGGTCGAGTTGCGCGTCGCGATTGAAATTCACCACGCGCTCCTGCCACCAGTTGCCGGCGGCATCCCACGAGTCGCGCAGGGCATGCAGCCACTGCGCATCGCCGAGCAACGTTCCGATGGCGCCGGTGTTCGCACTCGGAAGCGGTCCTGCGCCGTCGCGCAGTCTTTCCGGTGCAACCGCAGCGGTGGGATCGATTCGCACCCAGCCCTGGGCTTCCAGCCAGATCTCCGCCCAGGCATGGGCCTGCGATTGCCGCACGGTGTAGTAGCCGCCCACTGCATTCCACGTGCCGCCAAGATATCCCGTGACCACGCGCGCCGGCACGCCTGCGGCACGCATCAGCGTGACATAGGCTGACGCGAAGTGACCGCAGAAGCCGCGCTTCGTATTGAAGATCAGGTCGTCCACCGAATTGGTGTCCAGCAGTGGCGGTGTCAGCGTGTATTCGAAACCGGCAGTGCGGAAGTAATCGAGCGCCATGCGTGAGAACTGCTCGTCGGAGGTTGCCCGGGCGCGCAGTTCCCTGGCCATTGCCACGCTGCGCGGATTGCGGCTGGCCGGCAGCCGTGTGTCGAGCTTGCGGCCGACGGTCGACAGCGGGCCTTCGTAGCGGGTGTTCACCCAGGAGACACCCTCATAGGCGATCGCCGCAGTCACCGGGCGCGACGCCGACACTTGCCCGTCGAAACTGCGGAAATTGCGCGGCCCATCGATGGACGCGATGACATCGATGCCGAAGAGGTAATTGCGACCGGTGGGTTCCAGCATGACGCGATAGCGCAGCGGCGGAGACACCGGCTGCGCCGCTTCGCGCAGGGCAAATTGTCCCGGCTGGCGACGCCAGGTGTAGCCGTCAAAATCGTGCAGCACGGGGCCGCGCCAGTACCGTTGCGACATCGGCGGTGCGGGTCCCTCGAAGCGCACCCGGAATGCGATGTCTTCCGAGATCGACAGATCCGAGATGCTGCCCGGGCTCATCTCGTCCGAAAGGCCGGTCTGCGCCTGCCCGCCGGGCATGGACCACAGCGCGCCGGAGACGCGGGGAACCAGTACGAAGCACAGCGCAGCCAGCGGCAGTGCGAGGAGCAGCGCGCGGCCGGCAGTGCGGAATGCGCGCCCTGCCGCAGCAGCTTCGCGCGCGCCGCCTGTCGCGGCGATGCCGGCGAGGGCCGTCCAGGCCGCGCCCAGGTAAAGCGGCAGACGCACCAGCGACTGCCGGTCGAGACAGGCGGCCAGCACCAGCACCAGCGCCACGATGGCCACCACCATGGCATCGCGACGCGTGCGCGTTTCGAGCAGCTTGGCTGCGCCCATCACCAGCAGCAGCGCGGAACCTGCTGCAAGGCCGTTGAGCGTGCGAAAGGATGTTGCAATGCCTGCGAACAGTACCAGCGTCAACACGAGCCGCAGGGCAGTGGTGGGCAGTCGCAGGCGTTCGGTGCTGTGCAGCCAGTGCCAGACTGCGGCGGCCATCGCGACGCCCAGGCACCACAGCGGCGCACGGTCCACATGCAGCAATGCACTGCCACAGAACCCTGCCAGCATGATGCGCGTGGGTTTCACCAGCAGCGTGTTCATGGCCTGACGCCGTGGCCATACAGCGCCAGGTGCTGCAGGCATTGCTGCAGATGATCGGGACCTGCGCCCGCCAGTACCGTGCTTTCTGGCAGCCGCAGTGTCCAGCGTTCGCCGCGCGCGGCGGCGTCCACACACCAGCGGGCCAGCTGCGACAGCCGTGCCTCCACGTCCAGACCGGTCAGCGCGGCGAAGTCCAGGTCGCGACTGGCGGCGGCATGTCCGCGGTACTCGCGCACCAGCAGCGGCGCGCCGCGGGCGTACGCTTTCCACGCCACCTGCCGCGGCGAATCACCGTCACGGAAGTCGCGCAACCAGGCCAGTTCGTCCTGACCGCTGGTCATGTAGCCGGTACCGGCTTCTTCACCCGGTGTCTCGGGCACGGGCAGGTTGCCGGCCAGCTGCGGATATACCAGCGTGGCGACATCGAGCCGCAGCCACGCCCACGTGCGGAACAGGCCAAATGGTGCGGTGCTGGACAGACGCAGCAGTGGCGCGCGCCACGGACCGCGGCGGCGCGCAGTCACCTGCAGTTGCAGGATGTCCGCGGCCGCCCCGGCACCGCTGGGCGTATCCATGCGCGCGTCCTCTGCCGCCAGCGACAGGTCCGCTGCTGCGCCATCCGCCACCGACAGCGAGACAGTCACCGCTTCCGTTGCAAACACAGGCTGGGCCGAAGCGTCGAGCAGCTGCGTGCCCGCCAGCTTGCGTTGCGTCTGCACCATCGCAACCAGTGCGAAGCCCGTCAGCCAGAACGAGAACAACATGGCGAGACCATTGCCGTAATTCATGCCGGCGACGAAAGTCACCAGGATCAGCAGCGCAAAGGTCCAGCCGGCGCTCGTGGGCACGATGTAGACGCGTCGTGCCTGCAACGTCAGCGGCAGGACGTCGGCTCCCTGCCGACGCAGCGCCCAGTCCCGTACGCGGTTGCGGACTCGTGCCGCCAGCTTGCCCTGCGCCATGGTGCGCCTCGCTCAGGATCAGCGCGGCACGGCAACCGATTCGAGAATCGCGCGCGTCAGTCGTTCGCGCACGGACGTAGTGCGGTCGATGGCGTTGCGGGGCTCGAGCCGGTGCAGGGCGACGGCAGGCCACACGGCCTGCACGTCGTCGGGCAGCACGGCACTGCGCCCTTCTAGCAAGGCCCAGGCGCGCGCTGCGCGCACCAGGCCCTGGGCCGCACGTGGCGAGAGTCCGAGGCGCAGATCCGTGCGCGTGCGCGTGGCCGCCACCAGCTTCTGCACATAGTCGAGCAGCGGCTCGGCCGCATGCACTGCACCTGCATCCTGCTGCAGTTGCAGCAGCTGGGCCGCACTCATGGCGGCTGCCGTGCCGGCCAGCAGGGCGCGTCGATCCTGTTCTGCCAGCAGTACGCGTTCATGCCGTGGATCCGGATAGCCGAGTTCGATGCGCATCAGGAAGCGATCCAGCTGCGATTCGGGCAGGGCGTAGGTGCCGAGCTGTTCGTGGGGATTCTGCGTGGCGACGACGAAGAACGGTGCCGGCAGCGGGTGCGTGATGCCGTCGATGCTGACCTGGCGCTCTTCCATCGCCTCGAGCAGTGCGCTCTGCGTCCGTGGGCTCGCACGATTGACTTCATCGGCCAGCAGCAGCTGCGTGAACACCGGGCCACGGCGGAATTCGAATTTCTGCGCGGTGCGGTCGAACACAGATACACCGAGGATGTCTGCGGGCAGCAGGTCGCTCGTGAACTGCACGCGCTGCCAGGACAGTCCGAGCACCTGTGCCAGCGCATGGGCCAGCGTGGTCTTGCCCACGCCGGGCACGTCCTCGATCAGCAGGTGGCCACGCGCGATCAGGCAGGACAGCGCCAGTCGCAGGGCGTGGCCCTTGCCGAGAATGATGGTGTCGAGGGCGCTGAGCGCTGCTGGTAACGCGGACATTGGGCTTTTCCGGGTGCGCTAGTTCAGCACCAGACCCTGCACGATTTCGATCTGCCGCGCGAGGCTCTCGTTCACCTTTTCGAACTGCGCGATGCGCTCGCGCTCCGTGACTACGACCTCGGGCGGTGCGTGGTTCACAAAGTTCGGGTTTTCGAGCTTGGCGCGCGCACGGGTGATCTCCTGCTGGTTCTTTTCCTGCTTGCGCTTGAGCCGGGTGAGTTCGACTGCGGGATCGATCAGGCCCTGCATCGGCACGAGCAGCGTCATGTCACCCACGACAGCGGCTGCACTCGGAGGCGCCGTTTCGTCCGCCGCCAGCACGCGTAGTCCGTCGATGCCCGCCAGGCGTCCGAGCAGGGCCTCATAGCGCGTGAAACGCGCGATGTCGGCAGCGGTGGCGCCCCGTGCCAGCGGCGCCAGCCTGCGCGCAGGGCTGATGTCCATCTCACCGCGGATCTGCCGCAGCGCGAGGATCACGCCCTTCATCCAGTCGACATCCTGCGCGGCGTCCGCATCGATGGGCAGCTTGTGCGCATCGGGCCAGGGTGCCGTCATGATCGTCTCGCCGCCGACGGACGCAGCCGGCGCGATGCGCAGCCAGATCTCTTCGGTGATGAACGGCATGATGGGATGGAGCGCGCGCAGCAGGGTCTCGAGCACGGTCAGCAACGTGCGGCGCGTGGCGGCAGCGGCTTCGACATCGTCTCCCTGCAACACCGGCTTGGCCAGTTCCAGGTACCAGTCGCAGAACTCGTGCCAGGTGAATTCATACAGCGCCGTGGCGGCCATGTCGAAACGGTAGCCTGCAAAGCCTTCTTCGGTGGCAACGATGGCATCGCGCAGCCGCGACAGGATCCAGCGGTCCACCACACTTGCCGAGGCCGTGCCCACCGGCGCCACCGGCTTGTCCGTGGTCATCATCGTGACGAAGCGTGCGGCATTCCACAGCTTGTTGCAGACATTGCGGTAGCCCGCGACGCGACCCAGCTCGAAGCGGATATCGCGGCTCTGCGTGGCCAGGGCCGCAAAGGTGAAGCGCAGCGCATCCGTGCCATGCGGTTCAATGCCGTTCGGGAACTGCTTGCGCGTGGCCTTGTCGATGGCAGGCGCCAGATGCGGCTGCATCAGGCCCGTGGTGCGCTTCTTCAGCAGCGCCTCGAGCGTGATGCCATCGACGATGTCCAGCGGGTCGATGACGTTGCCCTTGGACTTGGACATCTTCTGGCCTTCGCCGTCGCGCACCAGGCCGTGCACATACACTTCGCGGAACGGCACGTCGCCCATGAACTTCAGGCCGAACATGATCATGCGCGCGACCCAGAAGAAAATGATGTCGAAGCCGGTGACCAGCACGTTGCCCGGATAGAAGCGCGCGAGGTCCGCATTCCGGTCCGGCCAGCCCAAAGTCGAGAACGGCCACAGCGCCGACGAAAACCACGTGTCGAGCACATCGGCGTCGCGCGTGAGCGCCACTGCGCGACCGGTCTTGTGCCGCGCCTGCAGCAGTGCCTCGGCTTCGCTTCGCGCCACGTACACATTGCCGTCCGCGTCGTACCACGCAGGGATCTGATGTCCCCACCAAAGCTGGCGGCTGATGCACCAGTCGCGGATGTTGTTCATCCACTCGAAATAGGTCTTCGACCAGTTCTCCGGCACGAACTTGATCTGCCCGGATTTCACCGCCGCGATGGCGGGCTCCGCCAGCGGCGCTATGCGCACATACCACTGGTCGGTGAGCAGAGGCTCGAGGATGGCGCCGCTGCGGTCGCCGCGTGGCACCGTCAACTTGTGCTTGTCGATGCGTTCGATGAGTTCCAGGGCTTCGAGGTCGGCAAGCACGCGCTCGCGGGCCTGCTCACGTGTCAGGCCGCGCAGGGCCTCGGGCACGTTTTCGTTGAGCTTGGCGTCGGGCGTGAAGATGTTGATCAGCGGCAGGTTGTGCCGCTGGCCGACCTCGTTGTCGGTGAAGTCGTGGGCGGGCGTGATCTTCACGCTGCCCGACCCGAATTCCCGATCGACAAAATCATCGGCGATGATCGGGATGAGCCGGCCGGCAAGCGGCAGCCGCACGCGTTTGCCGATCAGGGC